>JAFZRD010000067.1 GCA_017620055.1 Lachnospiraceae bacterium | reverse complement strand
CCGATCTTTATGACGAGCAGGAAGCAGATATTGGATATTATCATAACGACCGTGGATGTTATGCTTCCGATGACCACCACCGGTACGGCTTCGCATCCCTGAAAGAACAGGACAAGGAATTCATACAGCGAGTTGGTTATGAAGAGGAACGCAAAGAGCAGTATGTACCACTTGATGTTCTCACCCACAAACGCGAATGACATGATGCACAGCCCGACGACTATCGCATCGGCACGTACAACGTATGACAGTCCGGTCCGAAGAATGCTCCCTCTGCGGTCCTCATTTTCTATCCCGAACCTCAGGGCAGCTTCACCTATGTTGAAGGTGAGCGCGGGAACGAGCAGCAGAAGCGTGACCTGCATGATGTCGGCAATACCGTATTCATATGTCGTAAGGACATTTGTGTAGAGCGGTACAAGAAGGAACACCAGTATCTTCGACACGAAGTTACTGACGGAAAAGAGTGCTATATTGCCGGCAAGATAGCGATAACTGCCTTTTTCCTTTTTATCCTTTGATCCCATATCAGTCCTTATAGTCGAGCCTGCTGTTTGCCATAAGGAGCAGGAACAGCAGATTGACCGTATAGTTCGTCCATATCAGGTCCACGTCGAAGAACGATTCGAAGAATACCGCAAAAACAGCGGTAAGCGCGCACAGTGCGACTCTTCTTGACGAAATTCCTTCCCTGAGCGCAAAGAGACGCCTGAACATCAGAAATACCGTGAGCGCAAACACCACGAGGCCGTGGATCACGAGTATGTTATACATCGCATTGTGAACGTTGAACTCGAAGAACGAGGTTATCGTGACATTTGTTCCGATACCCGTCAGGGGCTTTGACCTGAAATAGTTCCAGAATTCGAGCCATATGGCCTCACGTCCCGAGAAGATGTTCTTGTAGAAGAACGGCATCCTGAAGTTGACCCCGGTCGTGCCGAGCCATATGTAAAACGCCACGAAAAGGAGCGAACCGAATGTTGCAAGGATGCATATCGTCCTGAAGAACCACTTACGCTCCCAGAGCTTTTTCGGAACGACGAACTTAAGCAGCACGAACGCCCCAAGCATTATGAAAGCTCCTCGGGATCTGTGATACATCGCTATCTGGAAACATTTGACGAGCGCGATCGTGGTCAGAAGTCCTGCTGCAACATGCCGCTCATAAAGCACATCAAAGAACACAAAAGCACACAGCATCGAGAACATCGTAAATGTAGCGGCCGTGTTCGTGTTCATCGCAAATGACGTATAATCCGCGAACATCCACGTATACACCCCGAAGAACCAGTAAATGAGCATAAGCGTGTACAGGATCCCGAACAGATATACCTGCCATTTCAGAAACCTTATCCTCGACGACAGATACCAGACGAGCGCGAAATCGGCCATTACAAAGAAGCATCCGAGTCCGCTGTCAACGATCAGTATGTTTACGGCCGTGATGACCGCGATCAGGATCAGGGCGATCAGATCGACATCCTTTTCCTTAAGTCTCTTTACGGGGTTGATGTTAACAGCCGCGATAAGTGCGAGATCGGCAAAAACGAACACACCCACATACTTCTCCGTAAACCCGTAGAACCTCGGAACGAAGAACGTGAGTGTATAGAACAGGAAGAGAACGAAGATCAGGACGGTATTTACGATATCCCGCACACCGGTCTCTTCTTTTATTTTCGTAAAACAAGCTCCGACAGCTTTGCTGACAGCGCCATGCTTTGTGTTTTCCATGAATGTTTCTCCCACTCGACGGACGAAGCAAGCCTTTCGGCATTCGGTTCGTCGAGAAGATGTCTTATCTTGTCCGCGATCTCTCCGGGATCGTCATAATGTCTGATGACATCCTCTTCTCTGAGATCTCCGATAAGGTCAAGGGCTCCGACAGCATCACTGCACAGTACGGAGCAGCCGCAGGAAAGCGCCTCGACCGGCGCAAGCCCGAACGTCTCAAAGCAGCTGTTCTGAACGAACAGTGCCGCCTCTTCGAAGAGCCTGACTCCTTCTTCAAAAGGCACGATCCCTCTGTTATCGACGTGATCATACGAATCCAACTCGGCCGAATCGGCTCCCCTATCCCCTATAACACACAGGAACAGCTCGGGATCGTATTCCCTTCTGAGCTTTTCCACTGCCGCACATATGTATTTGATCTTCTTACGGGGCATCCCGCCTCCGATCGAGAAGATCATGTGACGGTCTCTGCCGGCCCGTTTTGCGGCATTTTGTATGAGCGCCGTATCTATCCCGTTCGTTACATGATCAAACTTACCCGCATACATCGGATAATAGTCCTTAAGCCACCTGCAGAACTTCTCACTGACAGCTATGACCAGATCCGCCAGTTCGAGCGTCTGTCTCTCGATCCGGTTCATCACTTCATTCGGTTCGAGATTGATCCCGTTTTCATACTCTACACACCCGTGCATTATGTATGCACTCGGTTTCTTCAGTATTTTAGCGGCTTTTAGGCCCAGAATGTTCTGTTTGGAGTATCCCGAATACACAACAACGTCTGCGCGGATCGTGTTCAGGATGATCTCGGGTATGCGCGCGATCTTACCTCTTCTCTTCTGGTACAGGGTACCTTCGGGAAGGTTATCGATATAGTATTTCGTCACATTCGCGGGTCCGGTTCCCGAATAATGATCCCCCGCAAGAAATATCCTCATTGCGCACGATCCCCTTTTTGCCCTGCAAGATACTGCTTACGGCCTGCAAACATTGCCGAAAGCGCCTCTTTCATGCTCATCCTGTCCGAATACAGGAACCTTTTCCTTAATGCAAACTGAGCTATCAGCCCGGGTGAGAACATACGCGACATCGCGGCATAGTTCGCTCCCCTCGATATGAAGAAGTCCCTGTCGTATCCTTTAAACCATGTCGATTCGACAGGTCTGACCTTAGCGATCATCTCGGGCACATATACTATCTTCCTGCCGCGCTTCAAGCATTCGTACAGGAACAGATTCTCCTCTCCGAGGAAGTACTTTGCCCCGGCGCCGAACAGTTCGTTGAATCCGATATCCCCGATCGCGTCCCTCCTGAACGCGATCTCGGGTGAGAATATCTTCAGCACGGACAGATATCCCATTCTCCGCGGCTTGTCAAAAAGCGGCTGTTGCCGCTCCGGCCTCTTTATGAAGAAGACGATCACGTCCGCATCGCTGTGGGTGCGAAACGCCTCGTCTATTATCCTGTCATAATCTTTTACGTATTCGACATCGTTATCACACAGTATGCATACATCGCCGGTTGCATTCGAGATGGCCATGTTGCGGCTCTTTGACAGCCCCCTCTCGCTCGTCTCAACGTACGTAACGCTGATGTCGCCTTCAGGGGTTTCGTGAGTGACTTTCCGGGAAGTATTCCTGTCGCACTGGTTGATCACCACGCAGTCCGTGTGTATGTTCAGTGTATCGATATAATCTTCGCTGTCGAGATGCATCGCGGACAGCAGGACTTCAACGCTCACTCATACCCTCCTGTATACGGCCCGCACCGCCCAGTGGCAGAAGCAGTATATGCTGTAAAATATGTTCAGATGTTCCGTGCGTCGGTACAGATTCCATATGCGCCGTATGGCTTCAAGCTTGTTTGACGAAAGCGTACCTCCCGATCGGCGGTAAAGTGTCAGGCTCTCATCGATCCCGTACGCTCTTCCCGTTATCCTCAGCACCTTCCACCACGTTGCCGTATCCTCGCTTTTGACATATGGCATGTGTATATCGTCCTTCGAAAGCTTGTCCGTATCGAACATGACCGTGCTCGTGAATATGGTGGTGTTCTTGAGGGCCTCTTTGTACGTTATGGTATCCGGGACCCTTACTATCGTCCCGAGTCCCTGCCCCTTTTCGTCGGCGAATTCATATCCCGTGAACGAAAAAGCGGCATCTTTGTCCCGCATGAATGCGACCTGTCTTGCCAGCTTGTCCTTCGTCCACAGATCATCCGCATCGATGAACGCGATATATCTTCCGTTTGCGGTTTCGATACCGGTATTTCTGGCACCGGCCGCACCCTTTTGCTTCGAGTTGGGGATCAGCCTGATACGCCCGTCCGTAAGGAAAGGTTCGATGACCTTCTCCGTCCCGTCTGTGGACGAGTCGTTGACGAGAATGAGCTCCCAGTCGGTATAACTTTGATTTATTACGCACATAATCGTGTCGGCAATGCACTCTCTGGCATTATAGACCGGCACGACTATGCTTACGGTACTATTCATTCTCTTCACCCGTCGGGGATGCCCCCGCGTCATCCGCGACACCTTCGCTGCTCCCTATCATGAACAGAGTCTTGACCGTCAGTATCAGGAGCCTCAGATCCAGCCATATCGAGAAGTTCTCAATGTAATAAAGGTCGAGCTTCAGTTTGTCATACGGCCTCGTATTGTACTTGCCGTACACCTGCGCGTAACCGGTTATACCCGCGACAACTTTGGTCCTGTAAGAAAACTCCGGCATCTCCCGCGTATATTCCGTTATCTTCTCCGGCCTCTCGGGACGGGGGCCCACAAACGACATGTCTCCGGCCAGAACATTGAACAGCTGCGGCAGTTCGTCTATCCTCAGTTTTCTGATCACATGGCCTACGGGAGTGATCCTGTTGTCATTCTTGGAAGCAAGAACAGCCTTCCCGTCTTCCTCGGCATGTTCGATCATGCTCCGGAATTTGATTATCCGGAATTCACGCATTCCGCGCGTGCATCTCGTCTGTCTGTAGAAGACACTTCCTCCGTCGCATATCTTGACAGCGGCTGCCGTAATCAGCATTACAGGCGAGGTTATGATTATCATCAGGAGCGCGAACACGATATCAAACAGTCTCTTTATCGTCCTCTGTTCGGCCTCGATCGGGTCGCTCTTCGTGAACAGAAGCGCCGTGTCGAACAGGTGCAGGTTCTGCGATCCCTTCAGTACTATATCCATGATCTTGGG
>JAFZRD010000066.1 GCA_017620055.1 Lachnospiraceae bacterium | reverse complement strand
TACCAAAGGTGATACCGTGCTTAACATTCAGGGATTGATGAAAACCACATTGCTTGATTATCCGGGACGCGTCGCGGCAACGGTGTTCATGGGCGGCTGCAATATGCGCTGCCCTTTCTGTCATAACATGGACATCGTAACGGCCTCTGCCCCCGGACCGTACACCGATGAGGACGTGCTTGGATTTCTCTCCACAAGGAAAGGGATCCTCGACGGGGTATGTATAACCGGCGGAGAGCCGACGCTTTACGACAAGCTTCCGGCTTTCATCGGCAAGATCAAAGACCTCGGCTTTGCGGTCAAGCTCGATACGAACGGAACCAACCCTCGGATGCTCGAGTCACTTATTGACGACGGTCTCGTGGATTATGTGGCGATGGATATCAAATCGTCCCTTTCATGTTACGAAGACGCATGCAATATACCGGGGATAAAGCTTGCCCCGATAAAAGAGAGTATAGATATACTGAAAAAAGGAAAATGCGAATATGAATTCCGGACCACGGCAACGGACCGCTTTATGAGCGATGATACGGTCAGGGATATCGGCAATCTTCTTGACGGGGCGGAGAAATATTATCTTCAGGGTTATGTCGAATCCGAGTTTGTTCCGGACAAGACCCTTTCTCCCGTTTCCAAAGAAAAACTCCTGCAGTACCGGCAGGAGTTGTCTTCACACATCAAACATGTCGAACTTCGGGGTATTGATTAATCGTTCCCGTCATCGGCGTACTTCATGTAATTAACTACCATAAGAGCGATCTTCAGCGTGAGCGCATCATCGAATACCCTGACATCAAGACCCGTTGCTTTCTGGAGCTTCTCTATCCTGTATATGAGAGTATTGCGGTGAATGAACAGCTGTCTCGACGTTTCCGAAACATTAAGGCTGTTCTCAAAGAACTTGTTGACTGTAGTAAGTACTTCCTCATCTATCTCTTCCGGAATGTCATCTCCGAATATCTCCCTGACAAACAGACGGCACAGGCCGACGGGAAGCTGGTATATAAGCCTTCCGACTCCGAGATTGCCGTATTCCATCGTCTTCCTTAGAGGATAGAATATCTTACCGACATCGAGCGCCATCCTGGCTTCCTTATAGGATTTGGACACGCCTTTTATATCATCCGCGACAGAACCGTAGGCAACCCTGACATCCTTCATCGCCTCGGAGCCCGCCATATCAACGAGCATACCCGCGGTTTCTTCAAGATCTTCTTTGCCGTCTCCTTCCGACAGAGCCCTTATCACGACAACCCTGTCCTCATCAACGGCAGTGACATAGTCCCCGGCTTCGGTATAGAACAGTTCCCTTACCATATCGATAAGACCGCTGTCCCTGCCTCCTGCAGGTTCAATGACGAATACGCAGCGCCTCCCTCCGGCTTCGATATGAAGCTTCTTGGCTCTGTTATATATGTCAACGAGCAGAAGGTTATCCAGGAGCAGATCCTGGAAGAACGAATTGCGGTCAACCTTATCCCTGTACGCAACGATAAGATTCCCGAGCTGTGCCGCCGCCATGCGCGCGCAGACATATCCTCCCTCTCCCGGAGTCGATATGAGGATATACGCGGTCTCGTTCTCATCGCGCACTCTGATGAAGATCTGACCGTCGATCTCATTTTCCGCGGAATCGCTCTGCATAAAATCCCGTATCACATTCCCGGACGGGACCATAACGGATCCTGTCTTTGCGATAACATCTCCGGAGGCATCGACGACGAGCATCTGAGCCGATCCGATCCTGCCCGCTTCCTCTATGCAATCTGCTATAACCCGATCAGATATCATGTCGTCTTGATTCTCCTACAGTCTTACTGTTAAGTACATCCTGAGGGATCGTAAATCTGAACTCGGAACCCTTGCCTATCTCGCTGTTCACCGATATCCGTCCGTCCATTATGCTCACAAGTCTCTTGCATATCAGAAGTCCGAGACCCGTTCCCTTGATGCTGATATTCTTGGACTGACCGACCTTCCCGATGGACAGGAACAGCTTCTCCGCATCCTCTTTTCTGATCCCTATACCGGTATCCTTTATCGTGAACGTAACATCGATCTTACCCGATGTGATATTCCTGTATCCAATATCGAGGCCGATCCCGCCCTCGTATGTATACTTGACGGCATTCTCCAGAAGGTTATCGAGGATCTGTCTGATCTTGGCCTGATCACCTTTCAGATAGTTCGGCATGCTCTCGTCATAACTCAGTTTAAAATCAAGCCCCTTGCGTTCTATTCCGGGAGAAGCCTTTTTGCAGCACCCGTCAACGAGCTCCGTCAGTTCATACTCGTCCGCGGCGACCTCTGTCTCCCCGGCTTCAAGCTTTGAATAATCCTGGATCGAATTGAAAGATGTCATCATCGAATTGATGGCTTCCTTGATCCCGAGAACCTTATCCCTTGTCTCCTGACTGTGATCCTCGCTCAGTATCCTGTCCGAGAGCACGGTTATTGAATCGACCGAATCCCTTACCTCGCGCGAAACGAGCGTCATGAATTCCATCTGTTCCTTGGCCGCCAGCGCCTTGATACTCTCGATCTCTTCGTTCTTGAAATGTTTGAACAGATAACCGACCATATAAATGGTGCAGAACAGAAGGATTATGATACCGATCACCAGTATCGACAGCCATATCCAGAGAGTTGAAACGGTTGCGTCCCATACTCTTCCCATGACCTCACTCTTGAGCTTTCCGGCAAAGAATATGACCGCCACTTCCCCGTTGCTGTTTCTGTGCGGGATATAATAACCGTAATATTTGTTGCCTCCCAGGTCGATCTCATCGCAAAAGAGCGCATCGCCCGTTTCATAGAGCCTGCGGTAGATCTCCACGTCAAGCTTCGTTCCGGCCATGTTGTTTCCGGCCTCGTCATAAACCGTAGTATCGATCCTCGTATCCCCAAAGAAGAACGTACAGACAAGGCCGTTGTTCAGGAGTTCGTCACCGATCGTTGCGATACGTCCCGAAGCTTTGTGATCTCCCTTGTATATGAGACCGTCTTCTTTTTTGACATAATCCCCGTCATCGATGAGGCTGTAATTCCTGTCAAGTCCGAAAGCCGCGCTCCGAAGTTCCTTCTTGATCTCATCCTCCAGGATCCTCTTGATCCTGATGTTCGCAAAGGCACAGAATGCAACGCCCATCACAAAGAGTGGGATTATCGCGATAATGATGATCCTCAGGAACATTCTTCTCATGCTCCTGAATTCCCTGCCGACCTCCACCGTTTCTTCTGCTGTCAGATTCCTGTCAAACTTCATGTTTCTCCGCTTTGTTTCTGATCCTCAGATTCTCAAAAAAGTCCGTAAGAAGAAGACTGCACTCATCGGCGAGCACATCCTTCGTTATCTCAACCTGATGGTTGAATTCCTTCATATCCAGAAGATTGATAACAGAACCCGCACATCCGGATTTGGGACTCATGCACCCTATCACGACCCTGTCGATCCTCGCCTGCACACATGCTCCCGCACACATCTGGCACGGTTCAAGCGTGACGTACATCGTACATCCTTCAAGCCTCCAGTCGTTCATATATCTGCTGGCTTTTCTGATCGCGGTGATCTCCGCATGGCAGAGCGTGTTTTTATCCGTATTTCTGCGGTTATACCCACGTCCGATGATCCTGCCTTCATACACGATGACACACCCGATCGGGACCTCCCCGAGATCATATGCTTTCCTCGCCTGTGCGAGTGCTTTCTTCATGTATCTCTCATCTTCCGTGTAAGCCATAGATATAATTTATCATTATTTTATCCCAAAAACAAGACAGCGGGCCCTTCCGGACCCGCTGCGAAAATCATATGATCGACTGTACTAGTTTGTAATGATCATCTCCGTATCCTTATCGAATACATGGATCTTCTCGACATCAAATGCAAACTTGACCGTATCACCCGGTCTTGCCGTGGTTCTGGGATCAACTCTTGCGGTGATCGGGAACTCTTCAAGATCGAAGTACAGATATACTTCGGCACCGAGAAGCTCGTAAACCTTGACAGTTGACTCAAACACACTCTGAGGTGATGTCTCTATGTACATTTCGGAATCGTAAACATCCTCGGGACGGATACCGAATGTAACGACCTTTCCTGCATAACCGCCGTCGATAAGCTTCTTGGACTTTGCGGGCGGAAGAGGAACGGACTTGCCGGCAAACTTAAGGCTTGCAACTTCGCCTTCTACATCAACCGTAGCATTGATGAAGTTCATCTGCGGGCTTCCCATGAATCCGGCAACGAAGAGGTTGCAGGGCTTGTCATAAAGGTTCTGAGGTGTATCAACCTGCTGGATGACACCGTCCTTCATAACGACGATCCTGGTACCAAGCGTCATAGCCTCTGTCTGGTCATGTGTAACGTAGATGATGGTGGTTCCGAGTCTCTGATGAAGCTTTGCTATCTCTATTCTCATCTGAACACGGAGCTTTGCATCAAGGTTTGAAAGAGGCTCGTCCATAAGGAATACCTTGGGATTACGAACGATAGCACGACCCATGGCAAC
>JAFZRD010000065.1 GCA_017620055.1 Lachnospiraceae bacterium | reverse complement strand
TATCTCTCAATGCGCTGTGGGCGAGAAGACACGCGACCAAGTATAACGGTGCTCCGTATATCGTCCAGCGTGCGGGCGAGGCGGTGTATTCGCCCGAAGTGAAGCGCGAGATACAGGGACTCGTTGATTATTACATGGAAAATGCAAAGTATATATTGTCAGGTCTTAAGAGTGCGGGCTATACTGTATACGGCGGTGTGGACTCACCGTACATATGGCTTGCGACACCTGACGGCATGACGAGCTGGGAGTTCTTCGATCATCTGCTTTCAACGGCGAACGTTGTCGGGACGCCCGGAGTCGGATTCGGCTCGTGCGGCGAAGGGTACTTCAGGCTTACCGCGTTCGGAAGCCACGAGAACACACGCGAGGCCGTGGATAGAATTGCAAAATTGTAAATGAACCCAAACAGATAAACAAACAAGGAGTACAGTTTATCGGTTGATCAAACGCCTTGGAGGACGTTGTTACTTGACGAGGTTTTATCGAGTCTAGTAACGTGACGTCCGGAAACGGAGCGCAAGCGCCGTTTGAGCAACTGATGAAACTGTACGACGCATGTTAGGAGGTATCAAATACGGAATGTGCGGAATAGTAGGTTACATAGGCGATAAGCAGGCGGCACCGGTCCTTCTGCAGGGCCTCTCGAAACTTGAATACAGAGGATACGACTCCGCGGGTCTTGCCGTAAGGGACGGTGAGAGGCCGGCTGTCGTAGTCAAGACGATCGGCAAGCTCAACAACCTTGTCGAGAAGACCGACGAAGGAAAGGCTCTTGCCGGCAACTGCGGTATCGGTCATACGAGATGGGCGACGCACGGCGCACCGAGCCAGATCAATGCGCATCCGCATGTGTCGGGTAACTGCAGCAATTCCGGATCGGGAGAGGTTGAGTCACTCGTTGTCGGAGTCCATAACGGTATAATCGAGAACTACCAGGAACTCAAGGCCAAGATGGAGAGACATGAATACAAGTTCTATTCCGAGACCGATACCGAGGTCCTGATCAAGCTCGTTGATTACTATTACAAGAAATACAAGATGGGCCCCATCGACGCACTTGCCAAGACGATAGTGCGTGTGAGGGGATCATATGCACTTGTCGTGATGTTCGCCGATCATCCCGACAAGATCTATGTTGCGAGAAAAGAATCCCCGCTCATCATCGGACAGGGTGACGGCGAGATGTTTGTCGCATCCGATGTTCCCGCGATACTGTCCCATACGAGAAAAGTATATTACATCGGCAATCTCGAGATGGCGGAGATAACAGCCGACGGTGCGACGTTCTATAACCTTGACGGCGATACGATCACAAAGGATCTGAGCGAAGTCGAATGGGATGCCGAAGCAGCCGAGAAGGGCGGATTCGAGCATTTCATGATGAAGGAGATCCATGAACAGCCGCAGGTCGTAATGGATACGCTCCGCAAGTACATCCGCGAGACCGATGACGGAAGGATCATAGATATTATCGAGACAGGACTTACCGAGGACCTGATCAGGAAGATGTCACAGGTGTATATCGTTGCATGCGGAAGCGCATGGCATGTAGGGATGGAAGCCCAGTACGTGATCGAAGAACTTGCCGGTCTGCCCGTGAGAGTCGAGCTGGCTTCGGAGTTCAGATACAGAAAGAGCAGGCTTATCCCCGATTCGCTCGTCATAATAATCTCGCAGTCCGGAGAGACCGCCGATTCGCTTGCGGCGCTCAGGATGGCGAAGGAGAAAGGACTGCCGACCCTTGCGATAGTCAATGTTGTCGGATCGTCGATCGCCCGTGAGGCCGATTACTGTATGTACACCCTGGCCGGCCCCGAAATATCGGTCGCAACGACAAAGGCATACAGCTGCCAGCTTGTGTGCATGTTCCTGCTTGCATTAAAGTTTGCGAACATACGTGACCTTATTGAAGACTACGACGAATATCTGACGGAGCTTCTGGCGCTTCCGGACAAGATGAAGAAGATACTCGAGGATAAGGAGAGGATCCAGTGGTTCGCATCCAAGTATTCTAACGCGAAGGACATATTCTTCATCGGAAGAGGTATAGATTACTCGATATGTCTCGAGGGATCACTCAAGATGAAAGAGATCAGTTACATCCACTCCGAGGCATATGCTGCGGGTGAGATGAAACACGGCACGATCTCGCTTATAGAAGACGGGACTTTAGTTATCGGTGCGCTGACACAGACAGATCTGTATGAGAAGACACTGTCCAACATGATGGAGTGCAAGAGCCGCGGAGCCTACCTTATGGGCGTTACGGTTTACGGCAAATACGATGTCGAGGACTCCGTGAACTTCGCGGTTTATGTTCCGAATGCCGATGAACACTTCGTCGGAAGCCTTGCGATCATACCGCTTCAGCTTCTCGGATATTACTTGAGCGTCGCAAAGGGTCTTGATGTCGACAAACCGAGAAACCTTGCAAAGAGCGTGACGGTGGAATAGAATACCGTCTGTATCAAATATGGGATAAAGGAGAAAGAGTGTATGTTTTGTCAAAGATGCGGGAGTGAGGTTCCCGACGGTCAGAGATTTTGCAGTGAGTGCGGAGCACCGATGGGAGTATCGCCCGCGCCCGAAAACGTTCAGAGAAGAGCAGACAGGAAGGGACTCAAACCGGTCCATATCGTCCTTATCGTTATCGGAGGCGTCCTTCTTCTGCTCGCCGTGATCATAGCCGTTCTGGTTGGGTCATATAAGGCCGTCAAGAAGGCTTCGGACAATGCGGTCAAGGACTTCGCGGAGAATTACGAGCCGGATATTGATATGGATGTTGATATCGGTCCCGATACCGACATAGATCTTGACAAGCTGAATAAGGCCGTAGACTCGATGAAGGATCTTGATCTTACGGGTGATATCGGGTCCGGTTCAAATACCGCGGAGGAGAATGCGGATGCATCTTCACAGGAAACACAGCCGGCGGGAAACGTTTTAAAATACACATATGCCGATGTGGTCAGCTCAGACAATGAGACAACCGTTACCCCGAACGGTGGAATGAATTCGTCAACCGTTCTCGCAAACGGTAAAGACCTCGGAGGATTTCTTGATTATGTCGATGACGTCGTTCTTGAAAAGGGACGTACGATAAACAGAGAACTCTTCTACGAGATCCTCTCGACAATGCTCGTAGACGAATCGTCACTTAAGGATTTTGATGAAGTGCAGAAGAACATGATCATGGCGCTCGCCCTGGCTAACAACTTCCATGATACGGATGTGAAGATCAACAGTTGTGATTTCAGGGATGGCAATTATTCGGATTACCACTATAACGTGACCGCCTATGGCGCGGATGACATCTGGCTTGTCAACTATGCAAAACGCACGGTGTATTTCCATGACGGTAAGACCGAATACGTATCGACGATGTTCAATGATGAGTATCTTGCGGCCTGGATGGTAGCCGTAGACGAATACTACAAAAAATGACAATAAGAAAGCCGGATCACAAAAGTGGTCCGGCTTCTTTGATGATCATGTGCCTGTTCTGACCGTTAAGCGATCGGGTTGTTACGAAGAGCACAAAGATCGTTCCAGCTGATCTCCATTGTGTTGTAAGCATAATTGCCGTAAGTTCTCGTTACGTAATCTTTTGCAGCCTGCTCGTTGTTGAATCTTGCAAGAACGTTTCCGTTCTTGTTGTCGATTACTTCCCAGGGATTGGCCGGGTCCGAACCTGAAATATTCTGTGCATTGAAGATAAGGCCGCCGCTTACATTCTCGAGATCTGAATCATTCATTTTATTCATGGTATTATCCTCCTTCTAAAGGGTGTAGACATTTTGAAAACATCTACTTTGTTTATACTATATTTCGGCCCGGAAGGCAATCACTCTTTGCTTTCGCTGCCGGCCTTTTTTCATTACACAGGTATGATATCACGGGAAGCGTCACACTAGTGTCACACTTGTAAAATCACTCGGAAAAGACTATTATAGTTCTTGTTGATATTTGAAATAAGAAAGGAAACGGAACATGCAGGAATACGTACCGGTCAAACAGGGTAAGGTAAGGGAGATCTACGATGTCGGAGATGCTCTCGTTATAGTTGCAACGGACAGGATCAGCTGCTTTGACGTGATACTTAAGAACGTGATCACGAACAAGGGCAAGGTCTTAAACCAGATGTCGAGATTCTGGTTCGATTATACGAAGGATATCGTTCCCAACCATATGATATCGACCGATACGAACGACATGCCCGAATTCTTCAGGAATGAGAAGTTTGAAGGAAGAAGCATGCTCGTCAAAAAGCTCACGATGCTCCCGGTGGAATGCATTGTAAGAGGCTATATAACGGGGACCGCCTGGAAGGAGTACCAAAAGAGCGGTACGGTCTGCAAGACGAAGGTCGCAGAGGGACTCGTGGAATCCGAGAAGTTCCCCGAGGCTATATTCACACCTTCGACAAAGGCCGAGATCGGAGACCATGACGAGAACGTTTCATATGACGAGTGCGTTTCCTATCTCGAGAAGAGATTCCCCGGAAAGGGCAGTGAATACGCATCAAAGATCAAAGAGTATTCGCTGGCGATATACAATAAATGTGCGGACTATGCGAGAGGGCACGGGATAATTATAGCGGACACCAAGTTTGAGTTCGGTCTCGATGAGAACGGTACGATCGTTCTCGGAGATGAAGTGCTCACTCCGGACTCTTCAAGATTCTGGCCCGAAGAAGGTTACGAGAAGGGCCACGGCCAGCAGTCGTTTGACAAACAGTTTGCAAGAGACTGGCTGACAAACAACGAGGGACATGACTGGACTCTTCCAGAAGACGTAACGAAGACAACGATAGAGAAATACCTGCAGGGATTTAAAATGCTCACGGGCAGCGACCTTAAGTAAACCGGAGAAGATCATGAACACAGACACTTATATAAGCCCCCTTTCCGAACGCTATTCATCAAAGGAGATGCAGTACATCTTTTCTCAGGACAAGAAATTCTCGACCTGGAGGAAACTGTGGATAGCACTTGCCGAGACGGAAAAAGAACTCGGGCTGTCATCAGACGGCAAGCCTGTCATCACCGATGAGATGATCGATGAGATGAAGGCTCACATATACGATATCAACTATGATGTGGCAAAAGAGCGCGAGAAGCAGGTAAGACATGATGTCATGAGCCACGTGTATGCATACGGTCAGCAGTGTCCCAAGGCTGCGGGCATAATCCATCTCGGCGCGACGAGCTGTTATGTAGGCGACAATACCGATATCATAATCATGCGTGAGGGACTTGAACTTATCAGAAAGAAACTGATAAACGTTATCGCCATCCTTGCGGGATTTGCCAGGGAATACAAAGACGAGCCGACACTTGCGTTCACGCATTTCCAGCCTGCGCAGCCGACAACGATCGGTAAGCGTGCCACATTGTGGATCAACGAGTTCATGATAGATCTTGAAGATATCGAGTATGTCATCGGATCGCTCAAACTCCTCGGATGCAAAGGTACAACAGGAACTCAGGCATCGTTCAAGGAACTGTTTGAAAACGATAAGGAAAAACTTGACAGGCTTGATGACATGATAGCGGCCAAGATGGGATTTTCCGAGTGCTATCCCGTAAGCGGCCAGACATATTCGAGGAAAGTCGATACAAGAGTATTGAACGTCCTCGCCGGTATCGCGGCGAGTGCGCACAAGATGTCGAACGATATAAGACTACTCCAGCATCTGAAGGAAGTCGAAGAGCCTTTCGAGAAAAATCAGATCGGCTCATCCGCAATGGCATACAAACGTAATCCGATGAGAAGCGAGAGGATCGCTTCCCTTTCAAGATACGTCATGATCGACGCACTGAATCCGGCGATCACATCGGCGACGCAGTGGTTCGAGCGTACGCTTGACGATTCGGCCAATAAGCGTCTGTCCGTTGCGGAAGGATTCCTCGCTCTTGACGGTATACTGGATCTTTGCATAAATGTCACGAACGGTCTTGTCGTC
>JAFZRD010000064.1 GCA_017620055.1 Lachnospiraceae bacterium | reverse complement strand
CGATAATACCATCAGCCGACATCGTCGTCAGATGTGTTCCGTTTACCTCTATCGAGAACTTTCCGACCCTGGCATCCGATGTTCTGACAACTATATCGTTAAGGGCGTAGAATCCGCCCGTGTTCTTACCATCGATAACAGGTGTTCCCGAAAGCATCATCCTGTCCGTGAGCGTATATTCGCCGTTTATCAGTTTTTCAAGAGCATCTGTTATGTTTTCTTTGTCTATCTCCGCAAGGTATCCGCGATGCCCGAGATTGACGCCGATCAGCGGGATCTGCCTCGGTCCGAGTATACCTGCGGACTGGATGAACGTACCGTCACCGCCGAGGACGAGGACCGCTTCCGTATCTTCGGGTATCTCCCTGATCTTGGCGATCTCCTCGCTGTCGGGCGCACTGTCGCGCTCGATCGCGACATGGTCGCATATCCTGCCGCGTTTGGTGAGGTATTCCTCTATCTGCAGGGCCTTCTCACATCCCTGATCCCTGTCTGCGTTTGTGATAACAAAGAATCTGTCCATTTATGTCCTCTCAAATGCCTCGGTGACCGTATCCTTTATACCGGCCGCGAGTTCCTCCGCCTTCGATGCACCGTCTTTTTCAAGAAATATGAGGTATTCTATGTTCCCCTCCGGTCCCTTTATCGGTGAGTATGTAAGACCGATCGGCGCGAATCCGGCATCTTCCGCGACACCGATGATCTTCGCTATGACCTCTTCATGTACGCTCCGGTCCCTGACGACACCCTTCTTGCCGACCTGGGCGCGGCCCGCTTCAAACTGCGGTTTTATGAGACACACCATCTTCGCGTGCTCTTTAAGGAGCGGATATGCCGCGGGAAGTATCTTGTCAAGCGATATGAACGATACGTCCGCCGATGCGAAATCGACCGGCTCTTTTATCTGTTCATCGGTCACGTAACGGAAATTGGTCTTCTCCATGCATATGACGCGTTCGTCGTTCCTTAGCTTCCAGTCGAGCTGTCCGTGTCCGACATCTATGGCATATACGCGTGCCGCACCGTTTTGAAGCATGCAGTCGGTAAATCCCCCGGTTGAGCTTCCGATGTCCATGCACACGCACCCGTTCAGGTCTATCGGGAAAGTCTTCATCGCACGTTCGAGCTTTAATCCGCCGCGGCTGACATACTTCAGCGTATCGCCTTTTATGACTATGTCCGTCTCCGAATCGTCTATGTTCGTCCCGGCCTTGTCCTCGCGCTGTCCCTTAACGAAGACGTTTCCGCTCATGATGACGGCCCTGGCCTTTTCCCTCGACTCGGCCAGACCTCTTTTTACTAGTAGAACGTCAAGCCTTTCCTTCATATCTTCCGATGATCTTCTCCACGATGGATTCGCAGTCTATCCCGACCTCATGCGCGAGTATGTTGACGTTTCCGTGTTCGACATAATCATCCGGGAGCGCACATACCAACAGATCCGTATCCGTCATCCCGTTATCGCCCATATAGGCCCTTACATGCTCTCCGAATCCGCCGCTTTCGACGTTTTCCTCCATCGTGACTATAAGGTCGTGCTGTTTGGCAAGATACGATATCATCTCGCCGTCTATAGGCTTAACAAAACGCGCGTTAACAAGCGTGACGTGTTTGCCGTGTTCGTTCTTGAGAACTTCCCTTACACGCTCCGCGACCTTCACCATGCTTCCGACAGCCAGGAGCGCTATACCCGACTCCTCGTATATCATCTCGCTCTGTCCGAGTATGACCGGCTTCCTGTATTCCTCAAGTCCGTCATAAGCAAGACCTCTCGGGTATCTTATCGCCACGGGAGATCCGAACTTTACCGCGAACTTGAGCATGTCGGAGAGCTCCCATTTGTTCTTCGGAGCCATGACCGTCATGTTCGGAATGCACGACAGGTACGACAGATCAAATATGCCCTGGTGGGTCTCTCCGTCCGATCCGACTATACCCGCCCTGTCTATCGCGAATATAACAGGAAGGTTCTGTATGCACACGTCGTGTATTATCTGGTCATACGCCCTCTGAAGGAACGATGAATACACCGCCACGATCGGTATGAACCCGCCTGCGGCAAGTCCCGCCGCAAACGTGACCGCATGCTCTTCGGCTATACCGACATCGAAGAACCTCTCGGGAAACTTTCGTGAAAATCGTTTGAGTCCGGTACCGTCCGGCATCGCAGCCGTGATCGCGCACACTTTCTCGTTCCTCTCCCCGAGCTTTATGACAACGGTCGAGAATACGTCCGTATAGTTTGCCTTTGTCCTGTTTACCGCGGGCAGTCCCGTCTCGATGTCAAAAGGCTCCGCGCCGTGGAATCTTGCGGGGTGACGCTCCGCCGGAGCATATCCCTTACCCTTCTGGGTGAGTACGTGAACTATGACGCACTTCGGATATCTCCTGGCCTCCTTGAACACCTTCACCATAGCCTTTATGTCATGCCCGTCGACCGGTCCGAGATATGTGATCCCCATATCCTCAAAGAACATCCCGGGTACAACGAGCTGTTTGAAACTGCTCTTGTATTTCTTGAGTTTGTCGACGACCGCAACACCGCCCGGGAGCCTGTTGAGCGCATCCTCGAGCCCCATCTTGAAGTTTCTGTATGCGTCCGCGGTACGTATGTCCTGAAGGTAACTCGACACACCTCCGACATTTTCAGCGATCGACATGTTGTTGTCGTTGAGAACGATTATATAGTTCGTCTTAAGGTCCGCGGCATTGTTGAGCGCCTCGTATGCCATACCGCCGGTAAGAGCTCCGTCACCGATGACCGCGTATACCCCGTAGTCATCTCCTGCAAGATCCCTCGCCTTGGCAAGACCGAGTCCCGCCGAGATCGAAGTCGATGAATGCCCCGTGTCGAACGCGTCGCAGTTGGATTCGCGCCTTTTGGGAAATCCGCTGATCCCGCCGAATTTTCTCAGAGTGTCGAACTCATCCTTGCGGCCTGTCAGGATCTTATGCGTATAGCTCTGATGTCCGACGTCCCAGACGATCCTGTCCCTGGGAAGATCCGCCGCAAGATGAAGCGCCATCGTAAGCTCGACGGCACCGAGATTCGATCCGAGATGACCGCCGTTAACGCTGATCTTCTCGATCAGGAAATCCCTTATCTCCTGCGCAAGATCGTCAAGATCCCCCGCACCGACATCCTTTATGTCATTTGTTTTGTTTATCGAATCAAGTATCATTATGACAGTTCTTTGACCTTCTTCTCGACATCCTCGATGACCTTCTGGCAGTTACCGAGAAGCTCCATTCCTTCTTTGTATATCCCGAACGACTCCTCCAGAGGGAGAGAATCGTCGGACAGTTTTTCCATTATCTCATCAAGCTTTGTAAAGTTTTCCTCAAGCGTCATACACGTTCCCCTTTTCCACCTTTTCGGCCACAGCCTCTATCGTTCCGTTCTTCATCGTGAGCGTAAGCATGTCACCCGCCTTTACGCCGGTCACATCGGTTATCCTCCTGCCGCCCGTATCGGTTACGGCGGCAAAGCCGTGCTCTATCTTCTCAAGCGGTGAGAGTGCTTTGTATTTCTCGATGTAAATGAGGATCTTCGATCTCGTCATATCGAGTTTTTTCCTCATCAGCGAATCGAGCCTCTCCGACCTGCCTTTGTATTCCATCTTCTGCATCCTGATCTTCGCCGCGGGCGAAAGTGCCTCCATACGAAGTGCTCTCTGACGGATCTCGTTCTTGTTCCGGTCGATGTGCTTCTGCATCAGCCTCTCGAGTGTGATCGCGCACATGCCGACGTCCTTGACGAAATCCTCGAACAGGAATACCGCCATTTCCGCCGCAGCCGACGGTGTCGGCGCGTGAACGTCCGCTACCATGTCGGTTATCGATTCGTCATCGCCGTGTCCGACAGCGGATATTATCGGGACGGGACAGTCGAATATCGCCTGCGCGAGTGCCTCGTCGTTAAATGCCGACAGGTCCTCATCGCTTCCGCCGCCACGTCCGATTATCATGACGTCAACACCTCTTGCGGCAAGCGCGTGTATACCTTCGATGATCGATTCCGCGGCACCGTCTCCCTGTACCTTCGCACTCTGCAGTACTATCTCGACTCCCGGATTCCTTCTTGCCGCGACCTGCCTGATATCATGTATGACGGATCCCGTGGGAGATGTCACGACACCGACCGTAAACGAATACTTTGGGATCGGAAGCTTATACATATCATCGAACATTCCCTTTTCGGAAAGCTTCCGGATCAGTTTCTGCAGCTCCTCATGCTGCGCTCCCGCTCCGGCCTTTTGGATCGAAGATACGTAGAGCTGGTAATTGCCGCTCTTTTCATACGTGCCCACAGACCCGGCAGCCTCGATCATGTCACCGTTTTGGGGACGCCATGTCATCTTCATCGCATTGCCTTTGAACATGACAGCCGACAGTACTCCCGTTTCATCTTTCATTGTGAAATAAACATGACCTGAGGAGTGATACTTGATGTTACTGACCTCTCCCGACACGATAACAGAATGGAGCAGGTAATCCTGCGAGAACATATTCTTGATATAGGCATTGATCTGCCCGACAGTATATGTATTCATAAAAACTATTTTGCAAAAGAGGCGAGTATCCCGTTCACGAACGGACCCGACGACTCCTGCCCGAACTTCTTCGACAGCTCGACCGCCTCATCGATGGCCACGCCGACCGGAATGTCGTCATCATATAACATCTCGTATACGGCAAGCCGAAGAACGGACAGTTCCACCTTCCCTATACGGGAGACGCTCCAGCCTTTTGCGGCTTTGTCTATCTTCTCATCGAGTTCCGGTATGAGCTCTTTGATACGCTCGTACTTGTCCCTGATGTACTCGGCATCCTCCTCGGGAATATCCGATCCGGTACTGTCATATCCGTCATCGGGACACGCATCCTCGAAATACAGCCTGACCTGTTCCGGCATATCGGCCGGATCATTAAACTCGATTCGAAACAGGAGCTTGAAGAGGTGCTCCCTGATAAGCGATCTTGTCATCTGTGCCACCGAAATAGTTTATTTGAGATCAACGCTCGCGATCCGGACATTCACATCAGAAACCTCAAGACCGGTCATATTCTCGATCGATGTCCTGACACGTTCCTGTACGGCCTTGCCGACCTTGGGAAGTGAGAAACCGTACTTGACCGCTATCGCCATGTCGACCGATACGATCCTGTCGCAAACCTCAACACGAAGGTCCTTGGAATAATTCTTGATACCGACGATGTTCTTCAGCTCATTGGGCTTGCCTTCACCGTGTACACCCGCAACCCCTTCTATCTCGCCTGCAGCTATGACCGCGATGTTCGCCACGACCTCGTCCGAGATCCTGACATCGCCGAGAACTTCATCACAAACAGCATAGTTTTCTTCCATGATCTTTCCTCCGATAGATATCCTTATTTTTATGGATAATGCAAACGTAATAATGATTTTACCACAACAGCGCGGATTTTCATAGCGAAATCATGATCAAATTTCGCTCTTCGAATTCGACGTAACGCACATTCGTCCTGCCGAGATATTCAAACACGTTCTGCCTGTCGAAAAGGTGCTCGTGAAGCGCCTTGAACACATGCTCGTCCGCAGCTTTTATGAACAGATG
>JAFZRD010000063.1 GCA_017620055.1 Lachnospiraceae bacterium | reverse complement strand
TCGTTTCGGCGACGTTCGCGATCCTCTGGGCGCTTATTGTCACATACTTTGATGCTCATCTGGTCGTTAACGTCACCCCGAGCCTGATCATGATCGTGGCGATGGCTATCCCGCTCTGTCACAGTCTGTCACCCGGAGTGTATGTCCTCCTGGATGTGGCCGGTTGTGTGGGATTCTTCTGGATAATGGCAGTAAACAATTCAAGAACCGGTCTATATGATAAGCGTGCTTATTATCATGCGTTATTTTTCGTGGTCCAGTTCTTCATCGGACTGTCATACATAGTTATCAGGAAAAGACAGATCAGAAACAGCATGGAGATCGAGGCACAGAAAGAAGACCTGGAGAGCCTGCTCGAGGCCCAGAATCATTTCTTCTCCAACATGAGCCATGAGATCAGGACACCCGTCAATACGATAATCGGCCTAAACGAGATGATCCTTCGAGAAGAGATATCGGATGAGGTTGCCGAAGATGCGGAGAGCGTCAGATCCGCAGGAAAGATCCTGCTTCAGCTCGTGAACGATATACTCGATCTGTCAAAGCTCGAGTCGGGACAGATGCAGCTGACACCCGTTGAATACCGGAGCATGGATATGATATCCGAGATAGTCAATATGTTCCATGAGATGACGGAGAAGAAGGGTCTGGAGTTCAAGGCCGGGATATCCCCGACACTTCCGTCTGTGCTTGAAGCCGATGATGTAAGGATCCGCCAGGTTCTCATGAACGTATTGGGAAATGCCGTCAAATATACGAGGGAAGGATCTGTTTCCCTTCAGGTGGAGTGTCGTGAAACGGACAGCGATATCGTTGATATAATCTATTCCGTTACGGACACGGGTATCGGAGTCAAGAAAGAGAACATGCCGTATCTGTTCACCGCGTTTAAGAGAGTTGATGCGGAGAACAACCGCAAGATAGAAGGGACCGGACTGGGTCTGTCCATAGTCAAGCGACTTGTGGATCAGATGGGCGGTAATGTTACCGTGAACAGTATAGTGGGCCAGGGAACGACGTTTGTCATCGAGATACCCCAGAGGCGTGTCGGGACGGAAACGGTCGGTATCATCGACATGAAGGACAAGAAGTCGGGCAGGGTTCACAGTAAGTACACCAGGAGCTTTGAAGCTCCGGAAGCTAAGGTCCTGATAGTTGATGACAACGTTTCAAACCTTATGGTCGCTGAGAAGCTCCTGCGAGATACAAAGGTTCAGATAAGGAAAGTCACGAGCGGGGCCGAGGCGCTCTCAGCCGCGCTGGATGAAGAGTACCATGTCATCCTGATGGATGATCTGATGCCTGAGATGAGCGGTGTCGAAACGCTTCACAAGCTGCGCAGCCAGAACGGAGGACTGTGCAGGGATTCGAAGGTGATCGCATGCACAGCGAAGGCGGGTAATGAGAACCGTCTGTATTATGAAAAAGAGGGTTTTGACGGATACGTTGAGAAGCCCATTGACGGCTATGCACTTGAAAAGGAACTGTTCAGGCAGCTTCCCGATTCGCTCATCGTTGTGACTGAGAAAGAAGGCAACGATCCCGAAAGAAAAGATCTGTGGCTCAACACAGCTAAGACAAGGAAACATCTTGCCATCTCAACGGAGAGTGTTGCCGATCTCCCGCTTGAGCTTATCAGGACATTCGATATTGACATACTGTACCACAAGATACACACCGATGAAGGTACATTCAGGGATACACTGGAGATAGATCAGAGAGGACTTCTCCTGTATTCGGCAGCTCACGGCGGAAGGTTCACTTCGGGTTCGCCGGGTGTTGAGGAACATGAGGAATTCTTCTCGAACGAGCTTTCCCGCGCCAAGAATCTCATTCACCTGACCGTATCGGAGAAAGTAAGAAGGAGCGGGCATCTGGTCGCCACCGAAGCGGCAAAAGCATTTGATGATGTCCACGTTATCGATTCAATGCATTTGTCATCGGGAACCGGACTCGTGGTGCTCGAGGCATGCCGTCTTGCAAATGCCGGGCTTAGTACCGAAAAGATAATAGAGGTTCTCAAAGGATTCAGGGAAAAGGTTCACACGAGCTTTATCGTTGACAACACCGATTTCCTTGCCAAGACAGGACAACTGCCGCTGCGCGTGTCACTGATACTCGGCTCTCTGTCCGCAAGACCCGTCATCTGTATGAAGAAGGGTAAGATCACACTGTCCAGGATACTGTTCGAATCGAGAGAAAAAGCATGGGAAAGATATATCGCATCCGCCTTGAAGCAGCCGCACAGGATCGACAGGAGGATCCTGTTCATCACATATGTCGGACTGACTTCAAAAGAACTCGATTACATCAAGACGGAAGTAGGTAAACGTATAACCTTTGATACGGTATATTTCCAGGAGGCTTCTCCTGCGATATCGGTTAACTGCGGACCGGGAACATTCGGCCTGCTGTTCCAGGAAGTATAGAAAGGAAACCAGACATATGATCGAAAAGATACGAGAGATCAAACGTACCCTTGACATGAGCATCAGTGTTGGTCAGCGAGCGGATAATGATCTGAGAAATACGGTCATTACCGGGGTCTTCCTTATAGTGCTCGGAGTCATAATCTCAGGCATTAATGTTATACAGGGAGCATATGACATTGCGGTTTATCCGTCGATCTTCATCATCGGAGGTATCCTTGATCTTATCCTTGCCATAAAATTCAAAAGCCGTATCGCTATCAGAGCGTTCATCATCCCGCTCGCGACCATTTCACTGTCGGCTATGATGATCTATTCGGATAACGGATTCGCGTATCTGTGGACCATGTTGATCCCGATCACTTA
>JAFZRD010000062.1 GCA_017620055.1 Lachnospiraceae bacterium | reverse complement strand
CCGGCACCGGATCCGATGAACACAGCCTCGAATCCTTCCTTCTCCATAAGCTCATCGATCGTAACGCTCTTGCCGATGACAACGTTTGTCTCTATCTTGACACCGAGAGACTTGACATTTTCAATCTCCTTTTTGACGACTTCATCCTTCGGGAGACGGAACTCGGGAATACCGTATACGAGTACTCCGCCGGGTTCGTGGAGAGCTTCGAATATCGTTACGTCATATCCGAGCTTTGCAAGATCTCCGGCACATGTAAGGCCTGCAGGGCCCGATCCGATAACGGCCACTTTTCTTCCGTTCGTAGTCTCGGGCTTCTTCGGCTTGATGCCGTTCTGTCTCGCATAGTCTGCTACGAATCTCTCAAGCTTTCCTATCGAAACAGGTTCACCCTTTATTCCGCGGATACACTTTCCTTCGCACTGGCTCTCCTGCGGGCACACTCTTCCGCAGACAGCGGGAAGCGCGCTCGACTTGCCGATAACATAGCCTGCCTCTTCGAAGTTTCCTTCCTTGATCTCTTTTATGAATCCGGGAATATCTATCGCAACGGGACACGCCTTGACACACTGTGCGTTCTGGCATGTCAGACATCTGTTTGCTTCCTCGACCGCTTCTTCGGCATTATATCCAAGGCACACCTCATCAAAATTGGTGGCGCGTACTTTGGGATCCTGTTCTCTTACAGGTACTTTCTTCATAACATCCATTATTTGTCACCTCCGCAATTACCGCATCCTCCATGATGAGTCGCTCCTTCCTGTTCGGCAAGGAGAGCCCGTCCCTCTTCTGTCTTGTAAAGATTCTGACGCTTCATCGCCTGATCGAAATCAACGAGATGTCCGTCAAACTCGGGACCGTCAACACACGCGAACTTGACCTCGTCGCCTACGATCAGTCTGCATGCACCGCACATGCCCGTTCCGTCGACCATGATCGGGTTCATTGAAACTATCGTGGGTATGCTGAGTTCCTTCGTCAGAAGACATACAAACTTCATCATTATCATCGGTCCGATAGCGATACATACATCGTATTTGTTACCCTGATTCTCAACGAGATCCTTGATGACTTCGGTGACCATACCCTTTCTCTGATACGATCCGTCATCGGTCGTGATATAGAGATTCCCGGCAACAGCCTTCATCTCATCCTCGAGAATCACAAGGTCCTTTGTCTTCGCACCTACGATGACATCCGCATCGATACCGTGCTCGTGAAGCCATTTAACCTGCGGATAAACGGGGGCGGTTCCGAGTCCTCCTCCGACGAAAAGTATCTTTTTCTTCTTAAGCGATTCTATATCCTCACTCACGAATTCCGAAGGTTTCCCGAGAGGACCGACGAAATCGCGGAATGAATCTCCTGCCTGCAGTTTCTGCATTCTCGTTGTAGACGCTCCGATCGTCTGAACAACGATCGTGATCGTTCCCTTCTGTCTGTCGTAATCGCAGATCGTAAGCGGAATTCGCTCACCTCTCTCATCGATCTTCACGATGACAAACTGTCCGGGTTCGCATGCAGCCGCCACGCGCTTTGCCTCAACTTCCATAAGGAAGATGTTCGAAGCGAGGTTACATGCCTTCAAAATCTTGTACATTTTTTCTCCTCCTTGCTATACCTGAACAACTCTCCGCTCTTTATATCAACGGCAAACATCCTGCCTGTCGAAGAATTTCCTTCATACTCCCTGATTATGTAATACGTACGCTGTGAATCCGCGAATCCGTACTCCGCCTTGTATGATTTTCCGAGGGTGATCTCACCCATGCTCGCAAGCTGGTAAGATATCGCATACTCGGCCATGTCCTTTGCGACCGCCACGTTCATGTTGAGGTTGTAGCTGGCCGTTACCGGTTCAGATACGAGCCCGTTGCTGCTGACGCATATGAAAGTGTATTTACTCTTGCCCAGAGGCATCAGGAAAGGCTCCGTGTATTCTTTGGAATCCTCTGTCGGAACGCTTCCGTCCGTTGTGTAGTATACCGTCTTGTCCTCGGGTGCAAGCACTCCGATAAGTTCCGGCTTCGTTATAGTTCCCGGCTCCACGAGAAGCTCCGGCGGATCCGGAACATCAAGTTCAACCTCGTATGTGTTCGTCACAACATCGCTGACGATACCCTTCTCGTTTATATATATCGCTGAGATCACGGTCGTTCCGGTCTCAAGCGGTATCGGACCCATGTATGTGAACGATTCCTCCGTGGGAGTCGATCCGTCCACGGTGTAATATATCGTGCCGTCTCCGGGTGCCGAAAGCTTGATCGGATCGGGTTCGATATAAGTTCCGGATTCAAGCGAGAATGTCGGAGAGATCGAAACGTAATCGGAATATCTGAGGGCCAGCGTCGAATCCTTGCTGTTGTTGATCAGCTCGTGTATGCCTTTGCTGTCGCCTTCCGTTTTGTAACAGTCGACTATCCTGTCATAGAGTGTGACATCATCCGGATAGTAATTGAGTGCGTCATAGAGCACCGCGATAGCCGCATCATAGTTATGATCGGCGATGTATATGTCGGCCAGAAGAAGTTTCCCGCTCTCATCGTTCCCGAGGGTGTTAAGGTGCTTGCCCGTCTTGATAGCACTCTTGTAGTCACCGCTTTCAAACTCTTTTGAAGCCTTTGCGAACTGATGATCATACGAGAAATACCTGGCGATAGCAATCCCGCCGATGATGCATCCGGTAACGAACACGATACCGATACCTGCCAGAAGGATCGCAAGCTTTTTGTTTATCACGTGCTTTACGTTCTTTTCGC
This sequence comes from Lachnospiraceae bacterium, assembly GCA_017620055.1. The sequence continues at coordinate 1,659 of JAFZRD010000062.1, read as the reverse complement.
CGGCCTCATCCTTCTTCGGCTTCATGCGGACAGGGGGCCTTGCTCCGCCTATCTCTTTGGTTATATCTTTCTTTAATGCAACGCCCGACAGATCCGGGATCTCCGTCGTCTTCGACAGAGCGGCAACATCGATATTGTCCTCGAGCTTGATCTCGAAATCGGAGACGATTATGATCTCTTCCCCGCAGACCGGACAATACATGTAGCCTTCCGGAATAAAAGCGTTACAGACTTTACACTGCATCGTTAATTTATCTCCGTTTGGCCGCCTTTACGCAATTGACCATGAGCATCGCGATCGTCATCGGTCCGACACCTCCGGGTACCGGAGTGATAGCACTCGTATGGGGTGCCACTTCATCGTAATCGACATCTCCGCACAGCTTACCGTTATCCATCCTGTGAATACCTACGTCGATCACGACCGCGCCTTCTTTGATATATTCAGCCGTTATCATCTTCGGTTTGCCGACTGCGGCAACGAGGATATCGGCTCTTTTGCATATACTCTTAAGATCACGGGTCCTCGAATGGCACACCGTTACCGTACCGTTATTTGCCAGAAGCAGAAGCGCCATAGGCTTTCCGACTATGTTGCTTCGCCCTATGACGACACATTCCTTGCCTTCGATCGATATGTTGCTTCTCTTTAACAGTTCAATGATTCCGGCGGGTGTGCAGCTTACAAATCCGTCCTGTCCGATGCACAGGTTCCCTACAGACTCGGGATGGAATCCGTCGACATCCTTCTTCGGCGATATCCTGTTGATGATCTTCTTCTCATCAATATGCTTCGGTACGGGAAGCTGGACAAGTATCCCGTTTATATCGTCATCCGAATTGAGATCGTCGATCAGCTTCAGAAGCTCCTCCTCAGTTGTTTCCTCGGGAAGTTCATAAGACTTCGAGCCGATCCCTATATACTCGCACGCCTTCTTCTTGTTACCGACATACACGCTGCTGGCGGGGTCGCTGCCGACCTGAATGACCGCAAGCGTTGCCTTGATACCGCTGTCTGCAACTTCCTTTTTGAGCTCATCCTTGATCGTCGTGCTGATCAGTTTACCGTCTATGATCTGTGGCATATCTTCCTCCGTAAAAATCACTCCATATAGTTTAGAACAGTCCGGTTATCTTTCCGTTCTCATCGACATCTATGTCGTATGCAGCCGGTTTCTTAGGCAGCCCGGGCATCGTCATTATATTGCCCGTGAGTGCAACGATGAATCCCGCTCCCGCGGATACGTACATGTCTCTCACATTCAGCGTAAATCCTTCGGGACGTCCGAGAAGCGCCGGGTCATCCGACAGGGAATACTGGGTCTTGGCCATACATACAGGCAGTGATGCAAAACCCTGTTTCTCAAGTTCGGCCATCTTCTTAATGACACTGTCCGCAAAGTTCACCGAACCTGCTCCGTAGATCTCTTTTGCTATCTTTTCTATCTTGTCCTTAATGGGAAGAGCTGTTTCATAGAGAGGTTTGTATTCACTCTTCTTATTTGCGAGCGTATCGAGCACTGCCTTTGCAAGTTCTTCTCCGCCTTCCCCGCCTTTAGCCCATACTTCGGAAAGTGCGAAACTGCAGTCCTTCTTCTCACAGAACTCTTTGACAAATGACAGTTCGGCATCGGTATCCGATACGAAACGGTTAAGAGT
>JAFZRD010000061.1 GCA_017620055.1 Lachnospiraceae bacterium | reverse complement strand
TCATCGGAGATGATGCATCTTCTTATCTCTTTGGATAAGGGAGATAAAGGGATCAGTACCGTAAAGAGATCAGAGAGTGAGTCGGATGTATCGTCATCCGTCTGGCCGTATGACTTGACGCACAGAACATTATCAAGAAGAGAAGCGACAAGAAGAAGGTCCGCAGCCGAAAGGGAGCTTCCTTTTTCAAGACGCGATACGGCTTCGGTCATGCTCTCCTTTACGGCAAACGATATCGAACCGTTTCGAAGTATTCTCTTAAGTGCATCTTCGGTATTCTGCTGGAATGATTCTATATCAAAAAGAGATGTTGACGGAGACAGGGATTCGGCCATTTTGCGACCGAGCTCCGTGGATGTGTGATCCGCCAGCATTCCTATGATCTTGTCATATTCGAGAGTCTTTAAGAATTTGCCGTTCATAACGGAATAATGATATCAGAAAAAGGCATATCAGGCAATGAAACGGGCGGGTTTAAGTTGTGGAAAGGTGTGATTTTTTGTATAATCAATATTTGAACGGATAAACGTTTGCAGGGAGAATCAATGGAAGAAAAAGAACAGGATAATTACGAGTTCGTAACCGAGACGATAAAGAAACCGCCGATCAACAAACGCAAGCTCTTCAGGAAGATCATTACAACGATAGCGCTTGCGATATTGTTCGGCATTTGCACGTGCCTGACGGTACTTATCTGTTTCCCGAGGCTGCAGGCATATATGTATCCCGTCGATGATACGAAGCCGGTTTCACTTCCGGTTGCGGAGGCCGCGCAGGAAGAGGAGCCGATAGAGCCTTTTGTGGCGCCCGAGCACGACAATCCGGCAGAGCAGCCGCAGGATGCCAAGGAGCCGGGAGATAAGGATCCTTCGGCAGAGGATGAGAACATCGCGGATACGGATAAAGATAAGGAAGAGGGAGCACCGGAGGAAGGCAAGGAAGTCGTCGTAAATAACATCGTCGAGACGATAGAGAAGGATCTCGAACTTGATGATTACAGAACGCTCCTTCGTAAGATATCTTCGGTCGCGGAAGCCACGCAGAAGAGTCTTGTTACGGTGGCCGGGATCAGCTCGAACACCGACTGGTTTAACAATTCGTATGAAAACAACAATTCGACAACGGGTCTGATCATAGCCGATAACGGCAAGGAACTGCTGATGATCTCGCCGTCGGATGTGCTCCATAATGCCAGGAACGTGCGTGTCACGTTCTGCGACGGACAGACGTATGCGGCAAGAGTCAAGAACACTGATGTGAACACAGGCCTGTGCATCGTATCGATAGATCTTGAGAGGATAGAAGACAAGACAAGGCAGCAGATGGAGATGGCGCAGTTCGGCAGCATAGCGACAAGCGCTGTCGGTGTTCCGATAGTGGCGGTCGGCGCGCCGTACGGATCAACGGGTTCGGTCGGAATGGGCCAGATCACATCCAACTCGGTAGTTCTCGACAAAGAGGATTCAAACGTAAGGATACTGTCAACTGATATATATGCGAGTACTTCGGCAAGCGGAGTCCTGGTCAATTACAACGGACGCATCGTTGGTATCATATGTCATGAGGATCTTGCCGGTAACATGCCGAACCTCCTTCGGGCGTATTCGGTATCGGATATCTCGGACTATATCGAGAAGATGTCAAATGGCCAGGCGCTGTCGACACTTGGAATAATCGGGACCGATGTAACGGGTGAGGCAAACATCGACAGAGGAGTCCCGATGGGCGCGTTCGTCAAGGAAGTTGTAGCGGATTCGCCGGCGATGAACGTCGGTATCAGGATCGGCGATGTCATCAAGAAGATCGGCACGGTCGATATCGGATCGTTCACCGATTACAAACAGGCGATACTGAACTATCAGCCTCAGGACATCGTGACCGTAACACTCGAGAGGCCCGGCCGTGACGGATACACGGAGATGACATACGAAGTTACTCTGGAGGAACTCAAATGAGATATATAAACACTCTCTCGGAAGGAGAGAGCATAAACGAAACATACCTTGTGAAGGCGAAGAAATCGGACGTTACGAAGACAGGAAAGCCGTATGACAAGCTTGTTCTCGCGGACAGGACCGGAAGCGTTGACGCGATGATTTGGGACCCTAATTCGGCGGGTATAGAAGACTTTGACGTTCTCGATTACATATGCGTGAATGCCGTTGTGAACAGTTTCCAGGGCGCCAATCAGTTAAACGTCAAGCGTGTAAGAAAGTGCGGCGAGGGAGAGTACGATCCTTCGGATTACCTGCCCGTATCGGAGCGCAATATCGACGAGATGTGGAATGAGCTCAAAGCATATGCGAACGGCGTTGGAAATTCTCATCTTAATAAGCTTCTAGCGGCATTTCTCGGCGATGAGGCGTTTGCGAAGAAGTTTAAAAAGAGTTCTGCAGCAAAGGCCGTACACCACGGATTCGTCGGAGGCCTTCTCGAACATACGCTGTCGGTCACGAACATGTGTGACTATTTTTCCAAGGCATATCCGATGCTGAACAGGGATCTTCTGATAACGGTCGCGATACTTCACGATATAGGCAAGATCCGGGAACTGTCGGAGTTCCCGCTCAACGATTATACCGATGAAGGACAGCTGATGGGACACATCGTCATGGGTGCGCATATGGCGATGGAGAAGATGGACGCGATGGGTGATTTTCCTCCCAAACTGTATTCCGAGGT
>JAFZRD010000060.1 GCA_017620055.1 Lachnospiraceae bacterium | reverse complement strand
GAACAGGCAACGACATATGCCAATCTTGCTTCAACGCTCATCAAACTAGACCGTCTTGACGAGGCCGAGGATCATCTTGCAAAGGCATTTGAACTGTTCGAGGAGGATGAGGAGCCGGACTATCATTACAGCGCAGCCCTGTCTGCGATGGCCGAGATCAAATACATCAGAAAAGAATATGAGGTTAGCGCGAAGTATTACGAGAGAGCTCTCGAAGAGATAGAAAAGTGCGTCGGAAAGAGCCGCGCATATGAGATAACCAAACAGAACATGGAGGCAGTCTTAGAGAAAATGAGAAACGGGGACGGTTCCGGATTCTCATTTTCGGATACGGATGCGGGAAAGGGTCTTGGGCTCGCCCGGCAGTATTACGAGAAGTACGGCCGTCCGATGATACATGAGAAGTTTCCCGAATACGAAAACAGGATAGCCGTCGGATTGGCAGGAGAGGGAAGCGAATGCTTCGGGTTTGATGACGCCTTAAGCCGCGACCACGATTTCGGCCCGGGATTCTGTATGTGGCTGGCAAAGGATGACTATAAGAAGATCGGTAAGAAACTTCAGAGGGAATACGATAAGCTTCCGAAAGAGTTCATGGGCATACGACGGCTCGAGACGGCAAACGCCGGGAAGAGAACAGGAGTGTTCACGGTCGGGAAGTTTTACAAAAATCATCTCGGTATAAAGAGAGCACCGAAGACGGAAGAAGAATGGCTCGCGGTGCCTGAATCCGGTCTCGCACACGCCGTAAACGGTGAAGTGTTTGCCGACGAACTCGGAGGATTTTCTTTCATCAGGATGAAGATCAAAGAGTATTATCCCGACAAAGTATGGAGATGCCGGATGGCACAGGCCGCAGCGCTCATGTCGCAGAACGGACAGTACAATTATCCGAGGATGATTGAAAGGGGCGATCTGGTCACTGCATCGGTCTACCTGTCGGAATTTACAAAGAACACGATGCAGATGCTCTACCTCCTCAACAGACAATATGCCCCGTATATAAAGTGGATGTACAAAGGACTCGAAAACCTTGAGGATACCGGTGACATCCCGGCAAAACTTGCTTTGCTTACAAAGGCCGGGGCCGGCGGAGACGGTGTGCAGGATATCATCGAAGACATATGCACGGATATTCTCGCAAGACTCGCCAAACTCGGACTTGCATCAAGCAGCGATAATTATCTCGATCATCATACAGGAGAGATATTGTACGGGGAATTCCTGCAGGCATCCGATGATCACCGGACAAAAGAGCAGCTGATCGAGGAGATCGTTTCCCTTGAATGGAAGGCGTTTGACAAAGTTGAGAATCAGGGAGGACGGGCGAGCTGTCAGGATGACTGGCAGACGTTCTCGATCATGAGGAAGAGCCAGTACATGCTCTGGGACGAGGAAATGCTCGCAAGTTTCATTAGGGATTTCAAGGACGCCGATGCAAGAGGGTGGAACCTCATCACCGAGAAATACGGACGGATGGAAGAGTCGACCGCGCCCGAAGAATACGCAAAGATCAAAGACAGTATGCCGGTCATACCGGATGAGAAGAAGCAGATCATAGAAGCGATAGTCGCGATACAGGTCGGAATGATGGAGGAGTTCGCCAAAGATTATCCGAAAGCGGCGGGCGAGGCAAGATCAATACATACGTCGGAAGATACACCGCACAACACATCATATGAGACTTACCTTCGCGGTGAGATCTCAACCTACTCCGACATGACGCTTGGTCTCTACGGCCGCTTTGTAGCCCGCATGGCGCAGGAGGGCCGCAACATAGCAAAAGAGACCATCACCAACTCAGCCCTGATGTACGGATACGCATCGCTTGATGACATGGAGCACAAACTCTGATGACAAAAGGGACGGTTCTTTCTGATAACATCACGATAGATGACGACTTTGATCTTGATAAGATGATCGACTCGGGCCAGTGCTTCAGACCGCGCCGGCTCGAAGAAGGCGTATACAGGTTTGTCACGGGTGAGCATATGGTTGATATCACGGATGAAACACTCCTTCATTCCGGAACTGGGAAAAAAGATCCCGATGCGCCAACCCGGCTGTCAGTTTCATGTACAAAAGAAGAATGGGACAGAATATGGCATCCGTATTTCGATCTTGATACGAATTACCGTAAGATTAGGAACAGTATTCCGGGGGACGATGTGTTTCTGCAAGATGCCGCAAAGCGCGGAGCCGGGATCAGGATACTACGTCAGGACAGGTTCGAGATGCTGATAAGTTTCATCATCTCGCAGCGCAAGAGCATACCTGCGATAAGGACAAGTGTTGAGAGACTTGTCGCGCTATACGGTCATAACGGTTTTTTTCCGAAACCTTCGGATATGCTGAAGGCGACAGATGAAGAGCTTGCATCATGCGGACTCGGTTACCGCGTCCCTTATATCCGCAAAGCGGTGGAACGCGTGGCCTACAAAGATGTGGATCTTGAAGAACTCGACAGGCTTTCCGATGAGGAACTCTTTACAGAGTTAAAATCATTTGCCGGCGTCGGTGACAAGGTTGCGAACTGCGTGGCACTCTTTGCGTATCACAGGACCGGTCGGGCACCTGTCGATACATGGATCGCCAGAGTCATCAACGAGCAGTACGGCGGTGTTGATCCGTTCCCGCGATACGGAGACGTTGCGGGGATCATGCAGCAGTATATGTTTTACGTTGCATCAGGCAGGTGACAAAGCAGTTCCCTCGAAAACGCGCTCCCGCTCCTGTTCCAACGCAGCGGTACATAAGCCGTCAAAAAACGCCGGCTAAGTACCGGCGTCTTCACAAGGTTTTCTCGGAAACTCTTTATCCCCTGCCTTTATACATTCTATTTCAGAAAAATAATCAATCAGATTAATTTGAACTGAATACTAATGGAATTCCCGCTCGCGGTCACATCCGCGCATGCCCCGGATATTATCGGCATCTGCGGGAACTGATGTCCGATATCGACATCCTGAATGATCGGCACATTGTATTTGCCGAGAATTCCGAGTACAGCCGCGTAGTGATCGAAGTCACCGAACGTATCGTCAAAGCGCAGCGGGCGTCCGATCAGGAATCCTTTCACATTCGCAAACCATCCCGCATTCTCCATCTGCCAGAGAGCACGCCGTATTGACATAACAGACAGATCGCAGCTTTCCAGGAACCATATTATCCCGTCGTTCTTATATTTTTCGGCAAACTCCGAAACCTTATCAAACTTCGTTCCCGCGAGATTGACAAGGCAGTCCATGCATCCGCCCAGGAGACGTCCTGACATTTTGACGGAGGAGGCAGGCGCCGATCCATTATACAGAAACTGCCTGTATTCATATACATCATAGATATCGCCGGTCTTCTCATTAACAAACTCACCGATCGGACCTGATCCCGCTGAAGCATCATCCTCGTGATCACTCCCGTCGTTTCCGTACTTTTCCTTGAACCATTTATCATAGTTTGAAACCGACAGCTTCTTCCCGCACAGCACATCGAACGCATCATCAACGCACTCATGATGACCCGGCGTAAACTTCGATGCACATACCGAGTATATCGAAGCGGTATCACAAAGCGTGTTCAGAAGGAAGGTAAGATTGGTGTTGTCCGAGTAGCCCATGAACCACTTCGGATTGGAAAGAGCGATTCTGTCAAAGTCAACGAAAGGCAGTATCTCACACATGAGCTCGCCGCCGCCGCATGATATGATCACGTCGCTCTTATCACCTGTCAGAAAATCGTTTGCCTCGGCTGCGCATTTTTCCGGCGTATTGCTGATCCCGATACCCTCGTCGCAGTAACAGTTCGG
>JAFZRD010000059.1 GCA_017620055.1 Lachnospiraceae bacterium | reverse complement strand
ATTGCCCGGGCAGGAAGGAGGCTCATGCGGAGTATAAGACGATTAAAAGGGATTACGACGGTATTGCTCGCGGCGAGCATACTGACAGCTACAAAGGGAGTGAACACCTTCGAGGGACACCAGGAGAAGTATTACAACCTCCCGATGCAAAGAGTAGTGAAGAGAGCACAGAACATGGGTATACCGTGCGAGTACTGGGTAAGAGATGACGGAGTCAAGATGTTCGGCCCGTGGGTTATATGCGCGGCTCATCCATCGGTCACGAGATACACACAGATCGAAACGAGCCTGGGACCGGGAATCATACTCGACTATCACACGGTAAAAGATAAGACGCTCATAGACATAGCGACAAACTGGTAACGGAAAGGACGGCAGAAAATGTTTGATAAGTTTGGAGAGTTCGACAGCTGGGAAGAGATCAACAAAGCAGCTGAAGGACAGAAGGAAGAAGGAGACCTTGAAGCATTAAAAGCACTGGCTCTCGAGAACGGATTCGAAGAAGCCGACGCTGAAGATTACATGGACGGAGTCGTCCCGGAATTCTGCACGGCGCTTCTCGCAGCCGAGAGCAAGATCAGGATCGAGAGGAAGGACTTGAAACCCGAAGGCATCATGGTCGACTGGATAGATTACGTGATAAAGCTCGTATCAGACGACGAAAAGGTATGCCTCGCAGTCAGGAAGAAGGGAAAGAGCCTCAAGGGATGTATCGGACAGCTTCTCAAGTGGAGCAATAAGCACATGAAAGAAGTTGATCCTGACATCATGAAGGCAGCGGGCATCACAGGCAAAGTCAAACTCGGAATGCCGGGAACACTCGAAGCCCGGAAGATCATCAAGGATTACTATCTCGGGAGGTAAGAGCGATGGACTTAGCAAAGGATATCGATTTTGAAATAAAGCCCGTCAAAAACTTCGATAAGTGGGCTCATGACCTCTATAACAGCAGATACATATATTACCGCCGCAAAGGGAATTATGCGGAATGTCACTGCGCTGAATGTGATGCGAAGTACATCCTCAGAACGACATCGACCGGAGATCCGTTTGAAGATGATGCGATTGATATTGAAATGCCGGCAAGGGATAAAGCAACAAAATGTCGTAAATGCGGAATAAAAGCCGCTTACAAACCGGCCGGACATACCAAAGGCGAATATCACTTCAACCACATCATCACAGGTCAGAAGATCAACGATGAAAAGTTCGCGCTCGTATTTTGGTATTCCTGGCAAAGAACACAGGCAGACCGCAGGACACTGTATGAACTTGATCCCGAACACCTGATCGTATGTGTTAAGGGTAAGGCTCCCAAGCATTATGGATGGAACTGCAGTTTTGGATGGACAACAGCCTGCAGCGGCATCAACTGGCAATACACAGCACACCCTCAGATCTTCAAAGAGATCAAGAAGACGGGCATGTATAAATACATCCCGGATCCCGGACTAAGCGGCAGATTTTACAGAGACAGCTGGATCGATGTGTTCTATACAGCAGCAGCTCATTATCCGGACATGGAAATGCTCGTCAAGCTCGGACTTGATGATTATTGGCGCAGACTCGTGGATAAATGCACGACCTACATCAATCCGAGAGGCAAGACGATTGAAGACAGGTTAAGAATACACAAGAACCGCCTCAAGGACCTGATAGAAGTTCACGGAGATCATAACAAGCTTTTTCTGTTCCAGCTCGAAAGAAAGCTCGGGACACACTGGACAGATGAAGATATCAAGATCATCGAGACATTAAGAGAAAACAACTACGACAAGAAGTATCAGATCATCCTGAAGTACGCTTCACCGGTCCGGATCCGGAACTACATGAGAAAACAGAAGATGTGGCCGCAGAAGAGCAACACCTGGCAGCAGGCGAACGATAAGTCACAGGCACGACGCGCATATTACGACTACATTTCCATGAGAGCGGCAGCGGGCTATGAGATGAACGACATACACATATTTCCTCATGATTTCAGGCGCAGACATGATGAAATGGTGCTTGAAACTGAAAAAGCGAAGCTGGATGCCAGGAAGAAAGAAGTCCTCAAGAAGTTTGCAAAGATCAAGAGCAAGTATCACAGCTTGTCGGATAAGTATTCGGCGGCAGCAGGCGGATACATAATCAGGCCGGCAAAGGATGCGGCTGAGATCGCGACAGAAGGAAGAGTACTTCATCATTGCGTGGGCGGCGACAACTACTTAAGCAGTCACAACAACGGGAGATCCTTTATCCTGTTTCTCCGAAAGATCAGCAAGAAAGACATCCCGTACATCACGGTCGAGATCCGCGGCAATAAAATCATCCAGTGGTACGGAGCATATAACAAGAAGCCGGACAAGAAGCTGATCGACGCATGGCTTGATACATACTGCAAGGAACTCGTTAAGCGCGAGAAGACATCAAAGAAGGCAAGTTGTACCGGTACAACCAAATCAAGGAGGTCGGTATGAACGATATACAGATATTCAACAACGAGGAGTTCGGACAGGTCCGGACGGTAGATATAAATGGTGAACCCTGGTTCGTGGGAAGCGATGTCGCAAAAGCACTCGGATATTCCAAAATACACGACGCAATTGCGAATAACGTGGATGAAGATGACTCCACCAAACATGGAGTCGTCGACAGCGCAGGAAGAAAGCAACAAACAACAATCATCAATGAGTCAGGACTATACTCACTCATCATGAGCAGCAGGCTTGGAAATGCCAAGAAGTTCAAGAAGTGGATCACATCGGAGGTCATTCCTTCAATCCGGAAGAACGGAGGATATCTCGCAAATCAGGAGAACATGACGCCGGAACAGATCGTGGCCAACGCTCTCATAGTGGCACAGAACATAATTGCAAATAAGGACAAGCAGATTGAAGAGATGCGGCCAAAGGCAGACTACTTCGACGCGCTGGTAGAGAGAAACCTTCTCACGAACTTCAGAGATACGGCGAAGGAGCTGAACATTGGAGAGAAGCATTTCATAGGATTCCTAATCGACAACAGATACATCTACAGAGATCAGAGCAAAAAGCTCAAGCCCTACGCCGACAAAGTTGAAAAAGGGCTGTTCGAAATCAAGGAGTTCAATTCACGTTATTCGGATCACTCCGGGCTACAGACGCTCATAACGCCAAAAGGACGAGAAACATTCCGTCTGTTGATATGTGGAGAAGAATGATATGCAAAAGATTCACGAACTAAAGATCCTCCCGGAATACTTCCGGGCAGTCACGAACAGAGAAAAACAATTCGAGCTGAGAAAAGATGATCGCAATTTCAAAGTCGGAGATCTCATCGTCTTGAAAGAGTGGGACGGAAACGAATACACCGGACGACAGGCAGGATTGTACATCATAACCTACATCCTACGTGACTGCGAAGAGTACGGGCTAAAGGACGGATATTGCATTTTAGGATTTTAGGAGGCAGAAGATGAACGAATTGATAGCAATCCGAGATTATCAGCAACTGAAAACAAAACTCAATGAAGAACTTAACAATGCTGCGAACAGCTTTGTCCGCATCGGCTTCTTACT
>JAFZRD010000058.1 GCA_017620055.1 Lachnospiraceae bacterium | reverse complement strand
GTGTCCTCGAGAAGACTCTCTATAACCTCAAGGTTCATGTCATTATCATCCACAACGAGTATCTTCGCCGACGGTGCGATAAGAGAAGGCCTGTATTCTTCCTTGCTTGTCTGCATCTTCGTGATGTTCTGCGCAAAATCACCTATAGGTGTCCGGTCGATCATGGCCTGTTTCATCTGTGCGGTGAACGTCGTACCCTCTCCGTACTTGCTGTTGACACCGATCGTTCCGCCCATCATCTTGACAAGACGCATAGTGATGTTAAGGCCGAGGCCTGTTCCCTCAATGTTTCTGTTCTTGTCCTCCTCAAGACGCTGGAACGAACCGAACAGTTTGCCGAGGTCTTCGTTTTTGATACCGATGCCCGTATCCGATACGACCACCCAGAGCATCTCCGTTCCCCTGTCATACGAAACATCAACCGACACGCTTCCCTCAGGAGTATACTTGATAGCGTTGTTGATCAGATTGAGCATGACCTGACGGACCCTGATCTCATCACCCTGAAGGACCGTCGGTATATCCTCGGAAATATTGAGCTTATACTCGAGTCCTTTGTCCTGAGCCTTCTTCATGGTCATGTTGACGACATCGTTCATGACCGACGAGAAGCTGTATTCGACAGGTATCAGTTCCATCTTACCCGACTCGATCTTGGAGAAATCGAGGATATCGTTGATGATCGACAGCAGCGTTTTGCCCGCGCTCTGGATATCAAGCGCATATTTCCTGACCGGATCCGACGGCGATGAACGAAGGATCATCTCGTCCATTCCGATTATCGCGTTCATGGGTGTCCTGATCTCATGGGACATATTTGCGAGAAAATCACTCTTTGCCTTGTTGGATGCATTTGCGGCATCCTTCTCGAGTTCAAGCACCTTTCTCTCGTATGAAGCCTTCTGTTCTTCGAGCTTCATCTCCTCGACATTCTTCGTGTATTTGCGCTCATTCCTGTATCCGACGATATAGAACAGAGCGATCATGGCAAATACGAGTACGTATATCAGACCGTTCACCATGATCTGGCTTCTTGTTTCCTCATACATCTCCGTGTTGCCGACGACCATGACAACGTGCCAGTCGTTCGTTATCCCGTTGGCGAACACGGTGCACTCTTCACCGTTGTAAGTGTATGTGAAGCTGCCGTTTCCGGCTTCTTTTATTCTTTCAAATAACTGTGTTCCTTCAGGCGTGTCGGTGATATTGGTTCCTTTAATGTTCTCATCGCCGTGCGCAACGATAAATCCGTCCCCGTCCACTACAAATCCGTAGCCCTTGCCGTTCACGGTAAGTTCTTTCATCATGTCCTGAATGCCCTGAAGCTGGACATCAAGAGAGATGATGTTCTGACGGTCCGGAAGCATTCTGCATACGGAAATGATAACGTTGCCCGTCTGCGCATCAACATAAGGCGGAACGAACGCGACCTTACCGTCGCTCTCTTTTGCTATGATATACCAGTCACGTGTGGTGGGATCCCACCCTTCCGGCGGTTCCCAGTTAAGACCGTCCATGTACCGTGCCATGATGACGCCATACAGTCCGGTAAAGTTCTCGTTAAACTGCTGCTCAACGTTTGTCGTCTCTTCGACCAGGAATTCGTGTATTCTCGCGGATGTACTTCCCGAAACGAGCATATGATAGACCGAGTCGGCAGTGACATGCAGGATGTTCTCCGCGGTGTTCAGATGATTGTTGATCATCGAAGAAACGTTGAGCACCCTGTCTTCTATGACGGCATTCGAATTCGACACGGCAGCGTTTTTCATCAGACGCGAAGTATAGATCGCCATAACGGCAATGAACACAAACACAAGTATCAGCGGTATGAGCATACCGTGCTTCTTGTGTCCGAATCTTCGCGATCCTTCTGTTCTGATCTGTTTATCCTGCTCGCTCATCGGTCATCCCCTTTTGCGGTTGTTACTCGATCGTAAAGTACTGTTCAGGAACCTGTACCTTCGTTACTCCCATGTAATGACCGGGATCTCCGAAGATATACGTATCCTGATAAACAAGGAAGACATTATCCATCACTTCGCCCGTTGAGGCATTTGTAAACTTCGAGCCGTTCCATTCGGTCTCGGGTGTGTATATCCTGTATGCGGATAATATATCGTTGAGGTTCGTCAACTCGCTTTTCCCCATCAGCACATTGCGGGCATGTTCGGCCAGTCCGGCGGAATTGGTGAATCCGTATGACGATGTCCACGTACCGAATCTTCCTGCGCCGCCATTTGCAACTACAGCTTCCTCAACTTCCTTCGTTATCTCCTCAAAATCTCCGCTCGCTCCCGTGATATCAAGATCCAATGCTCCCGGGTATCCCATTATGGGTGACGGAAGATCGGCCTCGATAAAGTAACCGCCGTGCTCCATCAGTCCTTTGATGAGAGGCTCGGTGTGAGCATCGTTTGTGCAGAAGTATGCGGAATTGACTCCGTATTTAGCTACCCACTCAGGTACATGCTCGGTGATATATGCCTGTGCTCCGGGAACACCAACCTCCGTGGTCGGATCGGGAGCCTCCTCCATAGCAAACTTCATACCGAACTCTTCACAGGCAGCCTTCATGATGTTTACACGTCTCGAATAGATATCGTATGACAGATGACGAGGGAACGAGATATGGACAAACGTATCACATCCGAGTTCATGTGCGGTTCTTATCATCAGATATCCGCGGGCGACAAAATCGTTATTGACCACAAGATCCGCCACACCTTTTATATCATCAAACACGTCAAAAGTTTCACCGGCGATGCACAGGATATCGGGTCTCTTCTCCTTGACCTTTTTGAAAGATTCGGTTGTCCCTTCAACGGCCTGATTAACGATGATCGCCTTGATCTTCGGATCGTCAGCGATGTTTGATACTATCTGTATCGTGGTATCCATTTCCTCGATGAAATCGTCGGGATAGATGGCAAGTGTCACCTTATCGGCACCGTACTTCTTCTGGAACGCCTCGGCACCGCGCCTGTCATCCTCAGACTGCGCGAACGACCCCGTAACGATACCTATGCGAAAATCATCCTCTCCGGCTTCTTCCGTTGCCGGCTCAGCTTCATCGGAAGCATCGGCCGGAGCCTCTGTTGATACTTCCGCCGCCGTCTCATCCGCTGCAGGTGCAGGCGTGGCATCCTGTGATTTTCCGCAGGCCGTAAGGCCGAGGACCATAACGGATGCCATCATAATGCTCACTAACTTCTTTTTCATAATGTTCCTCCTGTTACTGTTTATCGGAAACGATCTGCATGATCCCCGCAGGATCATGCTTTTCCAGATATCTGTCTTTTGCCGCTTCTCCCGTAACGCATACGCATTTGTATATACCGTCAAGCCGCTGTTTCTCCTGTTTGATCTTCTCGGGATCATCGCCCCAAATGAGCATGACGGGAAGCTCGTCCGCTCCGCTCGGTGAGAGCTGTTTCTCTTTCGGAATGTATTCCTTGAGAACAGCCTCCAGCACCTCGTATTTGACGGGCTTGGAAATATAGTCGGTAAAGCCCTTTGCAATATAACTCTCTCTTGCGCCGATTATCGCATCGGCGGTAAGAGCCACGACCGGCGTTCCTTTGAGGATATCAAGCTCTGCCATCTCAGCCAGCGTTTCCTCTCCGCTCTTACCCGGCATCATCTGGTCGAGAAGGATACAGTCGTATTTGATATCCTTGACCTTCTCGATACATTCGTCACCGGAGATTACGTATTCCGCCTGTATCTTCGTATCCCTCAGGAGTCCCTCCATAACGTCGAGGTTCATATCGTTATCATCAACGACGAGCACCCTGGCATTCGGTGCGTACAAGCCCACCGCATCTATTTCCATTTTGCTTAAGTAATTCCTGACCGCATTCGAGAAATTGCCTATCGGTGATGCCTTGACGACCTTCTGCTGTACGTTGACAGTAAACGTGCTGCCCTTTCCGTATTCACTTTCAACCGAGATCCCGCCGTCCATCATCTGAAGGAGTCTGTTAGTGATGTGAAGTCCCAGGCCGGTACCTTCGATGCTGTGATTTTTCCTCTCATCAAGACGCTGGAAGCTCTTGAACAGCTTATCCATGTCTTCTTCCCTTATACCCATTCCGGTATCGGAGACCTTAACGATGAGGTTGATGTAATTACCCATCATGATCTGCTCGGATGAGATATCTACCGAAACCCTTCCTTCGTTTGTATATTTGATCGCGTTGTTGATTATATTGAGCAGTACCTGCCGGATCCTTATCTCATCTCCGAAGAGGACCGAAGGGATATCCGAAGATACGTTAAAATCATATTTCAGCCCTTTCTTCTGCGCCCTGATCCTTGTCATGTTCAGCACGTCATTAAGGACCGATGCGATATCGTATTCCGCCGGAACGATCTCAAAGTTACCGGATTCGATCTTGCTCAGATCAAGAATATCGTTGATTATCGACAGGAGCGTATTGCCGGCGCTCTTGATCTCAAGCGCATAATCCCTGACACGGCTTTCCTTCGTGTCCCTTATTATCATTTCGTCCATTCCGAGAATGCCGTTAAGCGGCGTTCTGATCTCGTGGGACATGTTGGCGAGAAAATCATCCTTCGCCTTGTTTATGTGGACGAGCTCATTTGCCTCAAGCCTGATCCCGATAAGCTGTTTGATCGTGTGGATGATCGAGCAGATCATAAAGCCGAACAGTCCGAGTGCCATGAACAGACCCGAGAACACACCGTTGTGTGCGAACTGGTATACCGTTATCTGAATGACCGCCGCAACGGCGAGTACCGCAAATCCGACCGCAACGAAGATATAGGACCTTATCAGGTGCCTCCTGATATCAAGAACAATTGACACTACCATCGCGACGATCGATATCAGGACACATCCGGCGGAAAAGATAAAGCTCTCTGTAAGCGGCACCTTCCCGATCACGAACAGAACGGAGCATACCACGAAGTTAACCGCCGTGATAATAAATGCCGCTCCTTCTATTTTTCTGTACCGTCCGCTCTGCAGAGAATCGATGAACACAAGAAACGGAAGCGGCATCACCATGACCATCAGGAACGGTGTGTCGGACATCACCGAAATGTTACCCGCGTACAGCTGCCTGAATATCGAATTGGACAGAACCCAGCATGCGCCGATGATAACACCGATCGACAGATGCTCCATCTCCAGATACTTGTTATGGATGTACTTGTAGATGACCGCGGCGATAAGACATATCAGACCGAGCATCAGAAGTGCGAGTCCTACAAAAAGTTCAAGTCCGTATTGTTTGAACAGGTACGTGAGTATACCGATCCTTGTGCCTATATAGACCTCATATACCATCCCGAAATTGTATTCGTATGAGACCCTGAGAACCCCTCCGGCATCTTCCGGATAGATCGAGGCCATGACATAGCATTCCGCGGATCTGTCACCGAGCAGTTTATAATCATCCACGTGATAGCTTGTGCGCAGTTCGTCATTGATGGATATATCCATATCCATCCCGCGAAAGCACAGAACCGCATAGTCTTTATCAAAATGCTCGGGAAGGGTTGTTTCAAGTACGATATCCGAATCGGCCCTGCCGGGTACGGTAAACGGGACCCTTGTGCCGTCAGGCATGATCCGGACCCAGTTGTCTCCGGGAAGGATATCGCAGACATTCCCGTTCACCGGAGTGTTTTGCGGAAATGCTATCCCTCCGATGATGATGTATCCGAACACTATGATGAGTATGACCGAAAGGCATAACCTGATCTTTTTTATCATGATCCCCTACTCGATGGCCGGCATTATCTCTCTGATGATGTCTGCAGCCTCTTCATATACGAAGTCCTCTATCAGACCGATCGCCTCTTTCAGCCTGTCCGCCTGGGTCATCCTGAACGGATATCCCGACAGCTTCTTCGCAAGTCTTTTGGCCGTATTGTCGTCAAAATCATCCAGTGCTTCAAGAAGCTTCCCCGCGATCTCTTTTGCCTCATCCGCTGAGATCTCGTCTGCCGCACGGACATCGCCCATTTCTCCTATGGGCCTCAGCTTTTCTATGAGAGCCGCATAATCAGCCATTATCGGTGCCGTCAGCTCATCGATGATCGCAGTGTCATTGCTTCTTGCTGCTGATTCAAGAGTCTCAAAACTACCCGACAGGCTCATCGCGCCTATCATCTTTGCATTGCTCTTGAGTGCATGGACAGTTATCATATAGCTCTCATAATCCTTGGCGGCAAGATACTCCTCCACCTTGGACCTGTTCTTCTCATAGTTCCTGAAGAAGCGCTGTACCGCCGACAGGTATTTTTCCGCGTTCCCGGTGTATGATAACCCTGCCTGCGTATCCAAACCTTCTTCGGCAAGCTCGCTTATATCAATCCCCATTTTCCTTCTCCCTTTCTTTCTCTTCGAGTGCATCGATTATCTTAGCAACGATCTCCGATTTCTTCGAAGGCTTAACGAGATATCCCTGCGGACGCAGTTCCGCAAGCGTCTGTATGACCTTTTTCTTCTCCGTAACTCCAGTAAGAAAGATTACCGGGATGTCCTCCCAGTCTTTTGTATCATGGAGATTTCTAAGGACCTCCGGTCCGTCCATCATCGGCATCAGATAGTCAAGAAGGATAAGGTCGCATTTCTTCTTGGCAAGAAACCTGAACGCCGCTTCTCCGGATCTGACGCATGTCACGTCATAGAATTCCTCCAACTGTTCCTTGATATGTATAAGCTGCTCACTGTCATCGTCAACGACCAGGATCTGTTTTCTTCCGGGCATATTCTCATTGAAGAATTCCCTGAATGATGAGAGGTTCTGTTCCTTTTCTTCTTCGAGCTTCTTCTCTATCTCCGACAGCTTCTCATAAAGTGCAAACAGCGAGACCGGTCTGGACAGAAAGAACACCCTTTCAAGTTCGGTGTATTCCATGAAGAGCTTCTCGTCGGATTCATCCGTGACCACTATCGTTGTGATATTGCCCTGCATCAGAGCCCTTCGCATAACGTTATATGCCTGTATAGTGACCGAAGACTCGTCGCCGAGACAGATGATCACGACCTTGGGCAGTTCGGTCAGCATCAGATCGAACAGTGCCCTTTTGTTCGGATCGCATTTGATCGTCACGTAACCCCTGTCGGTCTGAAGGTGTTCACATATATCTGATGCGACTTTCCGGTTTTTTCCTGTGACAAGTACTTTTAAACTCATATGTTCATCTCCGTTATATCTATATCCGTGCCTTGTTCCCTATTCTTCCTTGAAGGATCTCAAGTTCTTCGTTCATTTTCTTTACCGTATGCTTCCAATACAGATAATTGATCAGCCAGATCAACGCATACAGAACAACATATATGACAAGAGCGATCGCAAGCTCGAGACCCGGCTTGAACCATTTCATCGGCAGGTCTATGGCCAGTATAGTCGCAAGGGTTATCGTGGAATGGATCACCGTCGGTTTTGTCAGACCCCAGCTTTCTATCTCATAGACCGTTGCGGCTCCGCACGGGATGAGCCCGTGTAATCCCGACATTATGACATGAAGCAGGAGGCTGCGTCCCTCGGGATTCACATTCGGGATCATCCAGATCCCGATCCCGACAAGCATTCCCACAACTAATCCGATAAGTGAATTGATGATGAATTTATTCCGAAGTTCCATATTGCACCTCCGAAATCCTGCCATGTGTGAGCATTGTCTTGATCTGCTTTACCCGGCTTCTCGATACCCACGATTTGATCCCGCAGTCGAATTCAACCCCGATCGTTCCGGCCATATTGAAATCAAAACATCTGACCTTGTAGAGGTTGATTATCTCCGACTGTGAGATGCGAAGGAATCTCTCTTTATCGAGTACGTCCTCGAGTCCCGCAAGAGTCCTTCTGACCATATACGTTGCGTCATCTGTCTGCAGGATCACCTTCCGTCCCTCTGTATGCACCCTTACGATATCGCGCTGGGACACAAAAGTGAGCTTGTCATCGCGGTTTGCCGCGATCTGCGGATAGTCGGAATTGGATGCATTCTCGATCGCACAGATGATGTTCTCAACCTGCTGGGTGTTAGTCTTGGTTTTGATCGTTACATGAGGATCAACATACTGATCGTCAAGAACGACCTCTATCTCGACCATGTTCTTCATTTCTTCACCGTCCGTTTTCTTAAAAAGAATAGTATCTTATTATAATATAACAGGTTATGCGGATAATTCCGACGTGTCTATTCGGTCGTTTTTCGTGTCTATTTGGATAAAAATCACTCCGCTCGGTGTGATTTTCTCTAAATTATGTTAATTTACCGCATTTATGGTACAATTGGCTTGTAGGCTTTGTGTAACCTTGTGACGAAAGGGAATGATATGCAGGAGAAGGATCCGCAAAACAGAAAAAGAAGGACCATCGGCCCGAAACTATACGGCTTTGTTGCCGTTGCCGTTTTCCTGGCGTCTTTCGGCGCTTCCGTGATCGCCTATCTGATCCATGCGGGACAGATAGACAACTATTACAAGAACCTGTCACTGAACACTGCGATTAACTTCGCATCATTTGTTGACGGGGATTTTCTCGGAGAGCTTTGTCAGGTTGTGATGACGGATGAATTCATGCAGCTGAGGGATACCGCCGAAGAGACGGACGATGAGGATCTGATCCGCGATTATCTTGAGTCACACGGACTGTGGGACCGTTACGACAGCACCCGTTCCTTCCTGATCCAATACCTTCGTAACATGGAAGATATCGAGTACCTCTATATCATGAAGCTCGGTGACGAGGGATCAAACACGGATGTCTACCTGATAGATGATGACGAGAATCCGCTCTATGCCACTGGGAGCACCGAGGAGGATTATCTCGAGATTGACGGCACGACCGGTATTGTCCAGCCTGCTATATCCAACAGCGAATGGGGATGGCTGTGTTCAGCATACGCTCCCGTCTATAACAGTGCCGGTAACCTGGTCTGTCACATCGGCTGTGATGTCAGCATGGACGAAGTGAAGGCATCCCGCAGAAGGGCACTCCTGTACGATCTTCTGGGATCAGCCGCATTTACGCTGTTAGTCATGGTTCTTGCGATCTACTACACAAAGCGCACAGTCATCAAGCCTCTCAATGAGATCACGGCCAACATGGGAAGATTCTCTCCTTCCCGCGATTCGGATTATGAACAGTCGGGCGTGATCGACCTTAAGCTCAGGAATAACGATGAGATTTCGGATATATATCATGCAATTCAGTCGATGCAGAAGAGGATCGTTGATTATATCAAGGATATCGTTGAGATCGAGAAGGAAAAAGAGATCGCCGAGAACGACGCAAAGCTCAAGGAGAAGGAGCTCGGCAAGGTCAGCAAGGATGCATACCGTGATGCCCTGACCCATGTCGGCAGCAAGATCGCCTACACGAAGAAGATCGCGGATATGAACGAGACCG
>JAFZRD010000057.1 GCA_017620055.1 Lachnospiraceae bacterium | reverse complement strand
TTTTTTTCATTTCGCGGTCCCTGTCTTCACGGTTTATCCGTTTTACTCTTTTT
Source organism: Lachnospiraceae bacterium (assembly GCA_017620055.1). The sequence goes on along the minus strand of JAFZRD010000057.1, from coordinate 4,328 downwards.
CATTTTCTCATTTGCACTTTTTATCACGGTCTTAAGATCCTTTGTTCCGTTTATGCAGTATACCGACCCGGTCGAGACACTGATCCCTTTATCCCGGGCATTTGCGGTAAAGCGGGCAACATCATCGCGGAAGAACGTCTCATCCGTTTCGAATCCGAAAGCAACGAATCTGGATCCGGCCATACGGTATACGTTCTCGCTTCCGAATATATCTCCCATGAGCGTGACCGTATCCGCTATCATCGTATCTCCGGCTTCAAATCCTTCTTTATCACTGATCTCCTCCAGCGAATCGACAGCGCAGACCATATAGCCGAACGGCGAGGCCGGATCAAACTTTGTGGCAACGAATTCATCATATGCGTGCCTGTTTTGGGCTCCAGACATGGAATCGTTGTATGTATATGTCCTCATCCTCTTCTGGTCATCTCTTCGGAGGATCAGCTGTGACAGGAAGTATGATGTAAGGTTCGCAACGGAGGATGCATCATCCGTTGCATCCGCCGGCATATCGAGAAGCAGGAGAAGACCGGTAACATTCCCGTCAACTTCAAGCGGATTAGCGACTAGGTTTTTTACCTCATATGACATGAGCAGATTATATACACTCTGTTTCTGGTCTTTATAATCTTCCACATTACCGATAACAAACCTGTTCCCGTTATCCCTGAATGACCGGATCAGTTCCTCCACTACCCCCTTGTACGGGATATACAGAAGATCTATTGACCTTTTTCCCAGACTGTTGTCCGACCATGCATATCGTCCGCAGAACCTTCCGTTATGCATGTCTTCAAATACGACCACTCTCCTGCACTTTAACTCTTCGCCCATAAACTTAAGCATCAACTGTATGCTCTCATCGGGAGAATCGGAGGAAAGGGCATATTGGAGCGATCTGTTAGTAAAACGCTCCCTCTCGACGATCCGCCGGTCTTTGGTCCACCATTTAATGAACTGCACCAGTACGATCGGAACAAGCACGAGCGTTCCTATACTTGTTACCGCCCCGTATGAGTTACCGACCAGTTTTTTGAAGTAAAACAGGGCATAATCCGTGAGCGCGCAAATGATAAATGCGGCTATTCCGATATAATAGAACCTGATTTCCGACACGATCCCGTTTGCCCTGCAATATCTTTCGTGACGCGCAAACATGACTATGGTAAGAACGATTATCTGTGCAAAATAAATTATGAGCAATCGCTGGAATGTGATCATCATGTCTATTCCCGCCGCATATCTGAGAACAAGCAATAACACTACAGCGATAATGTTAAGCCAGAATTCTATTATCGGATAGATCCGGCTCTTCGTATACGTCAGCGAATTGAAGAAACAAATAAGCGGTACTCCGGCAACGAGGATCAGGAATCTGTCAAGGAATCTGACGGTATATATATGGCCGCTGACAAGCTGAAATACATTTGAAAGAACAAGCAGCCACGAACCGATCACTATCGACGCGATACCAAGCGATGCAACATCAAACGGAAGCCTGTCGTTATCGGAAATGACAAAGCTGATAAGAAGAAATACTATACCGAAGAACAGGATAAATACCGATGCCATTACGGTGAGGATGTTACTCACCATAATCTTGTGAACATAATCCACCGCGGCGCCCACGTACATGTTCTCGATATGTCCGCGCTTTGACTTGATATCCTTATTGCTTCTTTCAATACATACCGTTACGGTCTTGCCGGCCATGTTGGATGACAGTCCGACTTCGTGATATCCGGTCCCGTACCCCAGACCTGTGGGATTTTCTTTTGACTCAAACGAGTAGACCGACTGTCCGTCAACATATACCTGAACGTTTATGTTATATGACTCAAAGCACAGGCAGTCGCTTTCCTTGATATCGGCCGGAAGTATTTTGGATACAACCGGTGCGAAGCCGTCGTCATTTGCCCTGACATCAGAGATATCATATACATTGCCTTCAGAGTCTCTCCAACCGCTCTCAAAGTTTCGCATATCACGGCCGGAAGCCTTGTCGATACGCGATGCTGCCGAGGCCGCAAAAAAGATCAGTAATATGGATAATACCGCAAACACGGCCAGTACGATCCTGTTTCGATCGATAGTCTTTTTCTTCATTCCGCTCTTCCCGTCATGTCCTAATCTTCTTCGGTGATCACCTTTTCGATCGATGCCTTAAGATGTGCCAGATGATCCGTGATCCTGCCGTTGTTCTTCATAATATAATCAACATTTTCACTCTTTGCGGCCTTCTCAAGTGCCTGTGCCTCCTCGGCAAGCTTTGTTGCTCCGGCAAGGAGAGCCTTGCTCTTTAAAGCATGAACTTTGATCGTATAATCCTTCCAGTTCTTTGCATTGTATAATCCGGTTATCTCTTCCGTGTCGGGATCGATCGACTCATAAAAGTCCCTGACCACCGAACGGTATATCTCCTCTGACCCGCTGTTTTGGATACCTGTCGCGGGATCCAGTCCCGAAACGTCCAGGTACCATTTCTCCGTAGCGTTATCCTTAGTATCCGTCACGGCTTCAGTCGTGATCCCGGTCTCATCAGTCTCTTCGATCGTGTCTTCTTCGAACAGACGACCAAGATCGTATGATCGCTCCCCCGCCTCAAAGAATACGAGTGCAAATGCGTCAGTTCCCATGTGGATTGGAAGGATCGCCGAAGTCCTCTGGAATACTATCCTCTTAAAATCACATGATCTCTGCAGATACGACCTGATCTTTTCCTTCTGCTGCGCAGTCATCTGGGCGTATACAACGACCACGATATCCCTGTCCGGTTTAGAAAAAGCCGGGATCATATGATCGATGAACTTTTTATAGTAACTGTCAAAATCACCCAGAATAAACTTGTCGGCGGCAAACCTGCCTTTCTTGTATCTGATCACAAGGCGTGAATCGAGTGCTCTCAAAAATGCCGCAATACCGTCATTGACAGGTCCGATCTTTCTGAGGTAGAAGATGCTGTCAATGACGAACGCACATTTAATCCTCTTCTTGGCCGATTCGATCTCGTTGACTATATTTTCGAAATTCTCGCCTCTGCTCGACATCCTGTTTGCGATGAGCATCAGGAAACCGACAGCTGTCGAACAGCCCTGGGAATCAATGACGGCAACGTTGTCATATGATCTGGATGCCTCGAGTGCCCTTGCATATTCGGCGCTTATACCCGCGCCGCCCGAGATGTAGATAAGGTTATGCGCGTACTTTAGCCTGCTTCCGAAAAATGTCCTGTATTCCTCCACGGTCGGCGGGTCACATTCGAATTCCCTGCCCTCGTTTATATATCTGACAAGTTCATCCCCGGATGCCTCAATACCGTCATAGAACGTACGTCCGCCCGACGTCACGGTATAAGGTATCGTATCAAGCTGATACTTTTTGACGACGTGCAAAGGCAGATCGCATGTGCCGGCACACGTTACGAGCACGGGGATCTTACGGCTGTAATCCCTTGAAGTGTTCATCCTGACCATGGCAGTGTCTTTATCTTCCACACGCTCCACTTTCGAGGACGGAAGATGGGCAATGAGCATTTCCTCAAGCTGGCTTCCCGTGACGGGCTTCAGCAGATAATCATCGAAGCCGCTCTGTGCATACATCTGCCTGTTCTCGCTTTCCGCGTTTGCGGTCAGTACGATTATGGGGATCCTGTTGTTAAGTCCCGAAACCTGCGTCCTGATATGCTGCATGCAAACTATTCCGTCCATCTCGGGCATCAGATGATCCATGAGGATGACATCATACCTTTCGGTACGAGTCAGGACAAGCGCCTCTTCACCGCTTCCGGCCGTGTCTACGGTGATACCGGTCCTCTCCAGTAGTTTCTTTTCAACCTTGAGGTTCATGATACTGTCATCAACGATGAGCACCCTGGCATCCTTAGCGGTAAACGATGCCGCGTGTTCATGTGAAGACGACGTCTTGCCGTAGTTGCCTATATCTATCGAACCTACGGCATCCGTTCTCGTGACCCTCTGACGGAGAGTCACGGTGAAGGTAGAACCCTGCGTGTATATACTGTCGACCGCTATCCTTCCGCCCATGAGGTCCACAAGCTGCTTGACGATCGAAAGTCCGAGTCCCGTTCCCTCGATCCTGGCATTTCTTCCTTCATCGACTCTCTTGAATGCATCAAACAGATACGGGATCACTTCCTGCTTGATACCCATACCGGTATCCGAAACACTGAACAGTACGACGATCTGGTCATCTTCCTGCGTTTCCTTTTCAACATGGAGCGTGACGGAACCTTCTTTTGTGTACTTCACGGCATTGTTCAGAAGGTTCACGAGTATCTGTTTGATACGCATCTCATCGCCGTACAGTTC
>JAFZRD010000056.1 GCA_017620055.1 Lachnospiraceae bacterium | reverse complement strand
CGGGCCAGATAGTAGAGTTTGAGTTTCTGATTGCTTCCCTTCGGCATGATGCGCTCCTTGTCGTCAAATGATCCGCCTGCTGTTGCGGTACATGAACATTATACCACGATAATATATCCTTGATGACACGGCTCATATGTATTATCATCTAACGGTAACATTTTTATATTAGTGAAAATCACACGAAAAGGAACTATTAACATGAGCACACGTATCGAAACAAAATGTCTTCACGAAGGTTATGAACCCGGAAACGGCGAACCCCGCCAGCTTCCGATATGGCAGAGCACAACATGGAAATACGCGACTAGCGATGACATGGGTGCCCTGTTCGATCTTGAGGCGGAAGGATATTTCTACACGAGGCTCCAGAACCCGACAAACGATATGGCAGCCAAAAAGCTTACGGCGCTCGAGGGAGGATTCGCCGGTATGCTGACATCTTCGGGACAGGCTGCAAACTTCTTCGCTATTTTCAATATATGTGAAGCCGGCGATCATTTCATCGCATCATCGGCCATATACGGCGGCACATACAACCTCTTCCTCGTTACGATGGCAAAGATGGGCATCGAGTGCACGTTCGTTGACCAGACTCTTCCCGAAGAGGAGCTGGCCAAATACTTCAAGCCCAACACAAAGGCCGTGTTCGGAGAAACGATAACGAATCCGACGTGTACGGTCCTTGATATAGAAAAGTTCGCACGCCTCGCACACAGCCACGGTGTGCCCCTTATCGTTGACAATACTTTCGCAACACCGATAAACTGCAGACCGATCGAATGGGGTGCGGACATCGTCACACACTCTACGACAAAGTACATCGACGGACACGCGGTGAGCGTCGGCGGTGCGATCGTTGACAGCGGAAACTTCGACTGGATGGCGCATGCCGATAAGTTCCCGGGACTCACGACTCCCGACGAGAGCTATCACGGCATCGTCTATGCCGAGAAGTTCGGCAAAGGCGCATATATAACAAAAGCGACCGCGCAGCTCATGAGAGATTTCGGCTGCATACAGTCGCCGCAGAATGCGTTCTATATCAATACAGGTCTCGAGTCGCTCCACGTGCGCATGCAGCGTCACTGTGAGAATGCGATGAAGGTCGCCTCTTTCCTTCATGATCACGAGAAGGTCGCATGGGTACACTATGCCGGACTTCCCGATGATGATTATCATGAGCTTGCGAAGAAATATCTCCCGAACGGGACGTGCGGAGTGCTCTGCTTTGCGGTCAAAGGCGGACGCGAACGCTCGATCGCTTTCATGGACCGCCTGAAGCTTGCGACGATAGCAACGCATGTTGCGGATGCGAAGACGTGTCTTCTCCATCCCGCCAGCCACACGCACCGTCAGCTTTCCGAGGAGCAGCTCATCGAAGCGGGAATATCACCGGATCTTATCCGCTACTCGGTAGGTCTCGAGAACGCCGACGATCTTATAGCCGATCTGTCACAGGCACTCGACAGTATCTGAAATGTAACCGTGGAAAAAGTTTAGATTATTACTCTGTCACGGCCGCCCTGCTTACCTTCGTAAAGCTTGTCGTCGGCCGCTCTGATGAGATGATTGATGGCAATGCCGGGAGTCTTCTCGGCAGCGCCGAAGGTCATCGTGACCTTATGTATCTGTCCGTTGTATTCAACGTCCTTGTCATGAAGCGCCTGACGAATCAGCATCAGGCCGTCATACGTCTCATCAATCCCCGCATTCACGAATACGAGAAGGAATTCCTCACCGCCCCATCTTGCGACAAAGCCCTCGCGTTTGTTCATGCCTTCGTTCAGAAGCAATGCGACCTCACGAAGAACAACGTCGCCGCATTCATGTCCGAACGTATCGTTGAAAGTCTTGAAATGGTCGATATCTCCGATCGCAACGCAGTACTTTACTCCGCTGTCCTCGATCACATCTATCTTCTTCTCGGCACTTCGCCTGTTAAAGAGTCCCGTTAATACATCGCGCTCGATAAGACGCCTGATCGCGATCTGAAGGCTGTTGAGATTTCGTCCCATCTCACCGAGCTCATCCTCGCGCTGCGCAACACTCGCATCGAGCTTTATATCAAGCCTGTTCTCGGCAAGACCTTTCATGAAATCGAGCATGGACTTGACGACCGCGACAAGATTTCCCGCAAACCTCGTGATAAAGAACGATGTCACGAGTATCGCAAGGATCATTACGATGATGTTGCGGTTTACCGACTGATTGATCTTGTCCTTAAGATCGGTGGCAGGTTTCGCGATACCGATCATTCCGAAGCATTCGCCTTCGTCAAGCGACATGATCGGCTCGTAATACGCATAATACTCGACGCCCTCGATCTTAACATTGTCATAGAACGCTGCAGCACGCCCGTAGTACACATCCTGGAGTATCTTATCGCTGGCCACGCTCATGATGAATCTGTTTCCTTCGGGATCCTTGAACGTCGTCAGCATTCTCGTGTCCATCGCAAATATCGAAATCTCGACATTTCTCTCGCTTTCGATCTTGTCAATGAGTTCGGTATCATCCGTTATGTCGACATCACCTTTGAAGAGACGGATCTGATCTCCGACAAGCGCGGCTTTGTATTCACCCGGATACTTCTGATCGAACGTAAGTCTTACGATATATGACACGTTCTTGAGATTATCCATCGCTTCCTGTGTCATTCCCGTTTTAACAAGGCCCGTGCATACAGCTATCATGATGACGCCGCTCACGATGAGCGGAAACAGCGTCATGGCGAGAAATTCGATATAGAACGATCTGTTGCCTTTTTGGGTGACCCTGGGCAGTTTCATAGTTTCCCTCCGTATGCATCATAAACGTCGATCCCGTCGGTTGCACGGTAATCATCGGGCTTTGCGTTTATGAGCCTTTCGGTAAAGTCCCTTATATCTTTGAGCTTTGTCGGAAATGCG
>JAFZRD010000055.1 GCA_017620055.1 Lachnospiraceae bacterium | reverse complement strand
TGGGCAAAGGTAAAACGCGGACTGTCCGCGGGACGTGTCCAGTCGGTGGCGCTCCGACTCATATGCGACCGCGAGGATGAGGTTGCAGCTTTCATCCCCGAAGAATACTGGACGGTCGACGCGCTGCTTGCCGCCAAAGGCGAAAAGAAGCCTCTTACTGCACATTTTACCGGCAACGAATCCGGCAAGATCACGATCGGCTCCGAGAAAGAGAAACAGCAGATCGTTGATAAGATAAGGAAGGAAACTTTCGAGATACTCGAGGTCAAAAAGGGAGAGCGTACGCGAAAATCACCCCTTCCGTTCACGACAAGTACGCTTCAGCAGGAGGCCGGTAAGGTCCTCAATTTCTCGACGCAGAAGACGATGCGCGTTGCCCAGCAGCTGTATGAAGGAATAGACATCAAAGGCGAAGGCACGATCGGTATCATTACCTATCTTCGTACGGATAGCACGAGGATCGCGGATGAGGCCATAGCTTCCGCAAAGGAGTATATAGGAACCACTTACGGAAAAGAATACACCCGTACCGATGCTCCGGAGCAGAAAGGCAAGTCCGGAAAGAAGATACAGGATGCGCATGAAGCGATCCGCCCGACAGACATTGCAAGAACTCCATCATCGATCAAGGACTCTCTTTCAAGAGATCAGCTGCGTCTCTATACACTTATCTGGAACAGATATGCGGCAAGCCAGATGCAGGGACCCAGATACGAGACAACGAACGTAAAGATCGGTGCCGGCGAGTACAGATTTTCGGTGGCAGCTTCGAAGAAGCTGTTCGACGGATTCATGAAAGTCTATACCGAAGCCGATGACAAGGAGGAAGGCGGCAATGTCGTTCTTAACGATCTTGAGAAGGGAATGAAGCTTACGCTCAAGGATATCGAAGATAAGCAGCATTTCACGCAGGCTCCGCCGCACTTTACGGAAAGCTCGCTCGTCAAGGCTCTTGAGGAGCAGGGCATCGGAAGACCGAGTACATACGCTCCGACGATCACGACGATCATCGCGAGAAGATATGTTGTTAAGGAAGAAAAGAATCTCTTCGTCACTGAGATGGGCGAAGCGGTCAACAAGATAATGAAGGAAGCTTTCCCGAGCATCGTGGATGTGCGCTTTACCGCGAACCTTGAGATGCTGCTCGATAATGTCGAGGAAGGCGAGATAGGCTGGAAGACGATAGTCAGGAACTTCTACCCCGACCTTGAGGAAGCGGTCAAAAAGGCCGAAGACGAACTTGCAAAGGTTGAGATAAGAGATGAAGTTTCAGACGTGAAGTGTGATATGTGCGGACGCATGATGGTCATCAAGTACGGACCGCACGGCAAGTTCCTGGCATGTCCCGGATTCCCGGAATGCCGCAACACAAAGCCGTATCTTGAGAAGATCGGGATCAAGTGTCCGGTATGCGGTAAGGATATCGTTGTCCGCAAGACCAAGAAAGGTCGCAGATTCTACGGATGCGAATCCGGTACGGAATGTACGTTCATGTCATGGCAGAAGCCTGTTGACGTTAAATGTGAGAAGTGCGGCAGTCTGATGGTCCGCAAAGGTAATAAACTCATGTGCATGAATGAGGAATGCAAACACGTACAGGATATGCCCGCGGGGGATAGCAAATGAGTTCAGTCAGACTGTTAGACGATACACGTAAGATCAATTCAATACTTCACCGCAAGAACAGCGGTAAAGTCGCGTTCAATGACATATGCGATGCGATGAAGTCAGTGCTTGCATCAAATGTTCTTGTTCTGTCAAAGAAAGGCAAGATACTCGGCATGGGATACAGCGGCGGCTTCGAAGCCATAGGCAGCCTTGCCGACGGCAAAGTGTCGCAGTTTATAGATAACCGCCTTAATGCACGCCTTGTGGATATACTGTCCACAAAGGAAAGCGTTAATCTTGAAACGCTGGGATTTTCGGCGGAGACGAGCAAAATGTACCAGGCTATAATAACGCCGATAAACATCGCCGGGCAGCGCTACGGAACGCTTATGATCTACAAGCCGAGCAGCGATGAAGCATATTCCATTGAGGATATCATCCTGACCGAATATGGTGCTACCGTTGTGGGCCTTGAGATGGTCCGCTCGGTATCGGAGGAGTCGGCTGAAGAGGACAGGCGTGCGCAGGGCGTACAGGCTGCGCTTTCGACATTGTCGGCATCGGAAACGGATGCTGTCGTTCACATCTTCGACGAGCTCTCCGGCCTTGAAGGCATACTTGTAGCCAGCCGTATCGCCGATCGCGAGGGCATAACGAGGTCGGTCATAGTCAACGCACTCAGAAAACTTGAGAGCGCCGGCGTTATAGTCAGCAAATCATCGGGCATGAAAGGTACCTACATCAAGGTCACCAACGAACTTATCTACGATGAGATCGAGGAACTGAAGAAACGGTGAGAATCGGGGACGGTTCTGAATTCTCAAAAGTGTGTCAAAAGGGACGGTTCTTTTTGACACCTATTGAAGAAGAGACAGAACACCGCTTGTAGACTGATTGGCCTGTGCCAGAATGGTTGAATTGACCTGCTCAAGAATGTTCTCCTTGGCAAATCTTACCATTTCCTCGGGCATATCCGTATCACGTATCTGCGATTCCGCAGCCTGCGTGTTCTCCACAACATTATCAAGATTCCTGATCGTGTGCTCGAATCTGTTCTGATATGCACCGAAAGTCGACCGCGTCTCGGAAATGATATCAAGGGCATTCTGAACCATGCCGATCGACGCACGTGATGATTCCATTGTTGTCGTATCAACACCGGAAAGACCGATTATCGTCAGATTAAGAGGGCTCCACTCCATAGTGATGACGTTTCCCTGATTGGCACCAGCCTGAATGTCAAGCTGTTTCTTAGGAACGTTGAGTTTGATGCTCGAGAATTCGGCTTCACTGATGCTGCCGTACACATTCGGTCTGAATGACTTATAAGCGGATCCGTACGGGGTGAACGAAACTGTTCCGACATTTTTAGTCGCCGAACCTGTCGCGATTGATTTTGCCTGATCGGTAGTCACGCTGTAGTTAAACGAAAAAGCCTTCCCTTTGTCCGATGTAAAATCCATGGAAAAGCTGCTCTTCTCCACTCCGGTGAGCGTTGTATCGTATATCCTTCCGGTCGTATAGTCACCGTATGTCGTATTCGCTATGGACGATGTGCGATTTT
>JAFZRD010000054.1 GCA_017620055.1 Lachnospiraceae bacterium | reverse complement strand
CACTCTGATGCTTTCACCGTGGGCGATGCCTGCACATATCGAATGGGGTAACTACGAATTCGCATGGACAAAAGGTCATCTCGGAACAGCGATGCTCAACTCCATGATAGTATGCTCGACGACTCTAGTGATCTCGATGCTGTTCGGATCGATGGCGGCCTTTGCGATCGCAAAGCTTCGCTGGAAGCTGTCAAAACTGGCATTATATTATTTCCTTATCGGAATGATGATCCCGATCCATACGATACTGATCCCTCTGTTTGTTCAGTTTTCCGGATGGAAGATGAGCAACACCCTTATCGGGATAATCATCCCGTACATAACGTTCTCTTTGCCGATAACGATATATATCATGGTGGGATTTTTCGAGGGGATACCGAATGAACTGTTTGAAGCGGCATGTATCGACGGATGTTCCGTTTACAAGATGTTCGGAACGGTTGCCATCCCTCTTGCCAAAACCGGATTCATGGTAACGGGACTTATGTCGTTCGTATCAAACTGGAACGAACTGCTTCTTGCGATGGTATTCATATCCGATGAGACCAAGAAGACCCTTCCCGTATCCCTTACAAAGTTCGTCGGTCCGTATCACACGAATTACTGTCAGATGTTTGCGGCCATCATGATCGCCATAGTTCCGACGATCATCGCATATGTCGCATTTGCGAACCAGATAGTTGAAGGTCTTACCGCAGGTGCGGTGAAAGGATAAGAAATGAGCGAACAGAGAAAACCACTTGTCCGTCACATGTTCACGGCAGATCCGTCGGCGCATGTGTTTGATGACAAACTGTATATTTACCCGTCACATGACATCCCTCACGAGGGAGAGGACAACGACAACGGCGACGAGTACCAGATGAGAGATTACCATGTGCTTTCAATGGACAGTCTTGAAGCCGAATGCGTTGATAACGGACTGGCGCTTTCCGAGAAAGATGTCCCGTGGGTATCCAGCCAGATGTGGGCACCGGATGCGGCCTTTGTGGGAGGGAAATATTATCTGTTCTTTCCCGCAAGAGACAAGGACGAGATATTCAGACTCGGTATTGCTTCATCGGACAGCCCGACGGGGCCGTTCGTTCCCGAACCTGATTATATAGAAGGAAGCTACAGCATAGATCCCGCAGTACTCGTTGATGATGACGGAAAAGTGATCGTGTACTACGGAGGATTGTGGGGAGGCCAGCTGGAGAAGTGGAGGACCGGAAAATACGATCCGGACGCTCCGTTCTCTCCGGATCCGGACCCTGAAGCGGATGCGCTCGGTCCGATGTGTGCGGTTATGAGTGATGATATGAAGTCATTCGCGACCAAGCCGCAGATGATCCGTATCCTCGATGAGAACGGCGTACCGCTCAAGGCAAAAGATGAGGACAGGCGCTACTTCGAAGGACCGTGGATGCACAAATACAAAGGTACGTATTACCTGTCGTATTCAACAGGTACAACGCACTATATCGTATATGCGACGAGCGATTCACCGACAGGCCCGTTCACATACCGGGGAAGGATAATGGAGCCGGTCATCGGATGGACAACACATCATTCGATCGTCGAGTATCACGGAAAATGGTATATCTTCTACCATGACTGCGAGATGTCGAACGGCATCAATCACAGAAGGTCTGTAAAGTATACCGAATTGAAGTATAATGATGATGGCACTATCGTAACTATAGATCCGTACAAATAGACAGGAGGACACAAATGCTTTATATAGGTGTAGATCTTGGAACATCTGCCGTTAAACTTCTTCTTATGAATGAAAAGGGCGGCATCGAGAACATCGTATCCAAAGAGTATCCGCTGGAATTCCCGCATCCGGGCTGGTCACAGCAAAAGCCCGAGGACTGGTGGAGTCAGACGGTAGAGGGACTAAAAGAACTGACGGCAAGTGCCGACAAGAGCCAGATCGCAGGCATCAGCTTCGGTGGTCAGATGCATGGTCTTGTTGTGCTCGACAAGGACGATAACGTGATCCGTCCCGCGATCCTCTGGAACGACGGACGTACAACGAAGGAGACGGATTATCTCAACAATGTGATCGGCAAGGATAAGTTGTCTCAGTATACCGCCAATATCGCATTTGCGGGATTCACTGCACCGAAGATCCTCTGGATGAAAGAGAACGAGCCCGAGAACTTCAGCCGGATCGCCAAGATAATGCTTCCGAAGGACTACATCGCATACAAACTCTCGGGTGTTCATTGCACCGATGTATCCGATGCATCAGGAATGCTCCTATTTGACGTTAAGAATAAATGCTGGTCAAAAGAGATGATGGAGATCTGTTCCGTCAGGGAAGACCAGCTTGCAAAGATATTTGAGAGTTATGAAGTTGTAGGAAACATTAAGGAAGATATCGCGGGAGAGCTCGGATTCCCGACAAGCGTTAAGATAATAGCGGGTGCCGGTGACAATGCCGCAGCGGCTATCGGAACCGGAACGGTCGGAGACGGCAGATGCAATATCTCTCTCGGAACGAGCGGAACGATATTCATCTCCAGTAAGGATTTCTGCGTTGATGAGAACAATGCGCTTCATGCGTTTGCACATTCGGACGGACATTACCACCTGATGGGCTGCATGCTTTCAGCCGCAAGCTGTAACAAATGGTGGATGGAAGACATCATCGGAACGGATGATTTTGCGAATGAGCAGAAGGACATCACAAAGCTCGGAGAGAACAACGTATTCTTCCTTCCTTATCTGATGGGAGAGAGAAGCCCTCACAACAATCCCGATGCAAGAGCTATGTTCATCGGTATGAGCATGGATACGACAAGAGCGGACATGACACAGGCAGTGCTCGAAGGTGTTGCGTTCGGTATAAGGGATTCGTTTGAAGTTGCCAGATCTCTCGGGATCAATATAACAAAGACCAAGATCTGCGGCGGCGGTGCCAAGAGTCCTCTCTGGAAGAAGATCATGGCGAACGTTCTCGGGATCACAGTCGAAGTCATCGAATCGGAGGAGGGCCCGGGATACGGCGGAGCGATACTCGCGGCTGTCGGATGCGGTGAGTATTCATCGGTCGAAGAAGCTGCCGACAAGCTCGTAAAGGTTGTCGGAACAGTCGAACCCGATAAGGACCTTACGGCTAAGTACGAAGAGAAGTATCAGAAGTTTAAGAAGATATATCCTACGGTCAAGAGTCTCTATTAACAGCCGGCAGGAAACAGTTTTAATGAAAAGGAGAAGATATCATGGAGATCAAAAAAGTCACTGATCCTGAATTTGCCGCATATGGCAAGGTACTTGAGGGGTACGATCTTAAGGGATTGCTCAAAGCACTTGAGGAGAAGACGCCTCTCCCCGCGGGGGTTGAATATGTGGGAAGTGTTGCGGACCTTGAGTACACTGATGCATTCGGAGTTCTTCAGAACAATGTGTACGGCGGAATGCCCATTCAGATCGGGTACTGTAACGGGCACAACACTAAGCTCAACTGCCTTGAGTATCACCGTGACAGTGAGATCAATGTAGGATGTACCGACTTCATCCTCCTTCTTGCAAGAGAAGATGACATCGTAAACGGCAAGCTCGATACATCAAAGGTCAAGGCTTTCCTTGCAAAGGCTGGACAGGCTGTTGAAGTATATGCTACGACTCTTCATTATGCACCTTGCAGTGCAAAGGCGGGCGACGGCTTCAAGGTGATAGTCGTTCTTCCGAAGGGAACGAACGGACCCGCTCCCGCGATCACGGCAAAGTGCGAAGAAGACAAGTGGATGACCGCATGCAACAAATGGCTCCTTGCGCACGCAGAGGCTTCGGAGGCAAAAGACGGTGCATATGTGGGACTTACCGGAGTCAACATCGATATAGCAGGAGATATCTGAACCTGAATAGTAAAAATCTTAACCGATTAGAGTGATTTTTACATTTTACAATCGGTGTGAATTGCAATACAATTATGTTTCAGAAGGTATCAGACCACGAATCTGAGACCAACATCAGAACGCGTTAGGAGGATTACAAATGAACAACACACCCAAAATGAAGATCGGTATCGTTGGCGTTTCCCGTGACTGTTTCCCCGCTGATCTTACCATCAGAAGAAGAAAAGCTCTTGTAGATGCTTATGCTAAGAAATATGATGCAGCAGATATCTATGAGTGCCCCGTAACGATCATTGAGAGCGAGATCCATATGAAGCAGGCTCTTGAAGATGTTAATAAGGCCGGATGTAATGCGATCTGCATCTACCTCGGAAACTTCGGTCCCGAGATCTCAGAGACGATGCTCGCTCAGCAGTATGATGGTCCCGTTATGTTCTGTGCGGCTGCAGAGGAAGACTACGATTCCGTTACAACAAGCGGACGTGGCGATGCTTACTGCGGTATGCTCAACGCAAGCTACAACCTGGCTCTTCGTAATGTCAGGGCTTATATTCCCGAGTATCCCGTAGGTGATGCAGAGGACTGTGCGGATATGATCCATACATTCCTTCCCGTAGCAAGAGCCGTTTACGCACTTAAGAATCTCAAGATATTCACATTTGGTCCCAGACCTCAGAATTTCTTCGCTTGTAATGCTCCCATCAAGCAGCTTTACAACATCGGCGTTGAGATCGAGGAGAACTCGGAGCTCGATCTGTTCGAATCATTCAATAAGCATGCGGGCGATTCCAGGATCGCGGATGTTGCCAAGGATATGGCAGCAGAGCTCGGCGACGGTAACAAGAAACCCGAGATTCTTGAGAAGCTCGCACAATATGAGCTTACTCTTCTTGACTGGATCGAGGAACACAAGGGTTCCAAGCAGTTCTTCGCTATCGCAGGAAAGTGCTGGCCGGCATTCCAGACACAGTTCGGATTCGTTCCCTGCTATGTTAACTCAAGACTTACGGGACGCGGTATTCCCGTAGCATGTGAAGTTGATATCTACGGATGTCTGTCAGAGTACATCGGAACATGCGTAAGTGATGATATCGTTACTCTTCTTGATATCAACAATTCTGTTCCCAAGATCATGTACAAGGAGTCGATCGAAGGCAAGTTCGATTACAAGCTTACGGATACATTCATGGGATTCCATTGCGGAAATACATGCTCGAAGAAGCTTACAAAGGGCGAGATGAAGTATCAGGCCATCATGGCACGTGCACTTCCTATCGAGGTTACGAACGGAACACTCGAAGGCGACATCGTACCGGGCGACATCACATTCTATCGTCTGCAGTCAACTTCCGACAACAAGCTTCGCGCTTATGTTGCGGAAGGTGAGGTTCTTCCTGTTGCTACAAGATCGTTCGGCGGTACAGGCGTATTCGCTATCCATGAGATGGGAAGGTTCTACCGTTACGCTCTTATCGGCGGTAATTATCCTCATCACGGTGCGGTTGCGTTCGGACACCACGGAAAGGCACTCTTCGATGTATTCAAGTATATCGGAGTACTTGACGAGGAGCTCGAGTTCAACAGGCCGGCAGGTGTGCTTTACAAGAACGAGAATCCTTATAAATAATACTTAATTGAATTAGCCATAAACCAGGAAGAAGAGACCCATGATGATGTTTCTCCGGAACGCCCGTCGAAACACACAGGGTCTCTTCTTCTATGTGTATATTTCGTTGCTTTGACATAGATACTCAAAATGCTGTATAATCCCAGCTATGAAGATCATGATCAATACAATCCTGGGGAGTCTGATAATCGGCTATTTCTTCGGCTGCATCAATCTCTCCTACATTATCTCAAAATTGAAAGGTTTCGATATAAGGCGTGTCGGTTCGGGCAATGCCGGAGCTTCCAATCTGGTCATCGTGATAGGTAAGAAGATAGGTCTGTTCGTGGCTGCGATCGATATACTGAAAGCGTTTGCGGCATTCAGGCTCGCACAGTATCTGTTTCCCGAAGCGTATTCAGGGAGCATCAGTTATGCCGGAGTGATCGCGGGCGTCGGCGCGGTGCTCGGACACATACTGCCGTTCTACATGGGATTCAAGGGCGGAAAAGGTCTGGCATGCTTTGGTGGAACTGTACTCGGGATAGATTACAGACTGTTCGTAATACTGTTCATCCTTGCATTTGTGATCGCAACGGTTACCGATTATATCTGTTTCGCTCCGATCTCAATGGCGTTCATAGTTCCGCTCTCGGTCGGGCTGATATATAAAGTCTGGATACCTTCGGCGATCATATGTGTTGCCAGTATCGCACTTCTGATAAAGCACAGAGAAAATATCGCACGTATACGGTCGGGTGATGAACTGAGGTTCCATTTTTTGTGGAGACGATCCGATGAGTCCGAGAGATTCGGGATCGTTGACGACGGAAAAGAGATACTTAACAGGAAACTGGATAAATAATACATTAACGAGGAGCATTATTATGGAAGAGAACAACACAGTCAGCAAGAGCAAACAGAAGAGAGAGGAGCGCGCCAAGAGTGTCGCAAAGCAGAAGAGAGAGAATCTCATATTTAAGATAGTCGGTGGTGTGATCGCACTTGCAGTTGTCGGACTCGTGATCTTCGGTATCACAAGGGTCATTATCAAGGAAGCAAATACGATCACCGCTAGCGGAGATTATTCGGCACAGCTTGATGATAACGGATATATTAAAGGCGTCAGGGCTCTCGACTATGTTACGCTTTGTAACTATAAAGGGATCGAGGTTCCCAAGGGCGAAGTGACATATACCGATGAGGAGTTTCAGGATGTCATAAATCAGGCTCTTTCCGCACATCAGGTGTTAAAGGAAGAGGGTACCGTCAAGGACGGAGACAAGGTCAATATCGACTATGTCGGAACGATGGACGGTGTTGAATTCGAAGGCGGCAACTCGGGCGGAAACGGCTATGACCTTACGATAGGAAGCGGCCAGTTCATCGAGGGATTTGAGAGCCAGCTGATCGGACATAAGGCCGGAGAAGAGGTAACGGTCAACGTGACTTTCCCCGAGAATTACAATGCAGCTGAACTTGCAGGAAAGCCTGCGCAGTTTGCTGTGACCATCCATGGCATATATGTCAATCCGGAGCTGAATGATGATTTTGTCTGCGCATATTATCCTGACATGGGATCAACGGTTGCCGAATACGAGCAGTCACTGAGAGACGGTTATTATGAAGGACAGCTGAAGGCGTATGTCGACAATTACCTTACGGAGAAGTCGACGGTGAATAAGTTCCCGAGCAAGTATCTGAAAAATCTCAAGGCAACGACAAAGTATTCGGATGTGCAGTCATACCAGTATATGTCCGATATGTACGCACAGTACGGCCAGGCGATGGGAAGCTTTGAAGATTTTATCGGGATGAGCGATACGGAATACGATGCCGACATTACGGACAGGGCAGAGAAGTTTGCAAAGGCCGACCTTGTATATCAGGCGGTTCTCGAGAGTGAGGGGATCACTCTTACCGAAGCCGAGTCGGAAGGTATCGTACAGGAGATGTACGGTGACGAGGAGTTCTACAACAGTTCCCTCGAGACATACGGCAAGGGCTATACGATGAAGAACGCGGTCAAGAATAAGGCGGTAGATATAGCCATTGATGCGGCAGTGGTCAAGTAAAGTTTGTATTTATAAATACGTGGATTTGCGGTAAAATAGTACGGAAATCATTCCGTACTGTTTTATTTTTCGAAGATCACAGAGGATCGAAAATGTCTGAATATATCAAAATCCGGGAACTGGCAAACCATCTCGGGCTCAATAAAGGTGACAGGGTCTATGTCACGAGTGACGTCAAAGGGCTTCTGTACGGCATAATGCATCATGACGACGAGACGGATCTGAACATTCTGATCGACGGTATCATTGATATCATCGGAAAGGAGGGAACACTTGTATTCCCGACCTTCAGCTGGAGCTTCTGCGGCGGGACGCCGTTTGACTATCACAAGACCATGCCCAAGACGGGATCTTTATGTAAGATAGCAATGCAGAGAAGTGATTTTCGAAGGACGAGGCACGCTATCTATTCGTTTGCCGTATGGGGAAAGGATACTGACGAGCTCTGTGCGCTTGATAACAAGAGTTCATTCGGGGATGATTCTCCGTTCGCATATATGGTCAGTCACGGATACAGGAATCTGTTCATCGACAAGGATCTTCAGCATTCTTTCGTGTTTGTTCATTATGCCGAACAGTCTGTCGGGCATCTGTACAGGAACTACAGATATCTGAAGGATTTTACCGGCGAGTATACGGATGAGAACGGGGAGACTTCGGTCCGCACTTACGACATGAACGTGCGCGCTCTCGACAGGGATGTTACGAACGTGATATATGCCTTTGAGGATGAGTTCATCGAGAAGGGCATAATGAAACGTTTCTATATTAATGATCTGGAATACAAGATCATAGAACTTAAAGATTCTCATCCGATCCTCTGCGAGGATGTCCGTCATAACAGGAGCCGAAGGATATGCTCATTTATCGGACAGGATGATCCGTATCTTGAAGACGGACGCGAAATGTTTGAAAGGGCAAAGGAACTGTTCCCGATATGCAGGAGCATAATGGGTGACGGAGTCCGTAGGACGTTTGACATTCTGAGAAGGTTCATGCCCGACATGACTCTTTACGAGGTCCCGACGGGAACAAAGGTGTTCGACTGGACCGTTCCGAATGAGTGGACAATAAGGGAAGCATACATTGAAAATGAGGACGGCGAGCACATCATCGACATGAATGTCAATAATCTCCATGTAATGGGTTATTCAACACCGGTTGATGAATGGATGGATCTGGCGGATCTTCGTGAGCATATATACACGCTGAAGGACCAGCCCGACCTGATCCCGTACTGCACGTCATATTATAAGGAACGCTGGGGATTCTGCATGAGCGAGGACCAGCTCTCTCATCTTCCTGAAGGAAAGTACCACGCGTATATCGATTCCGAACTCAAACCCGGGAGCCTTACATACGGGGAACTTCTGATACCGGGAGAGAGCAGCGAGGAGATATTCTTCAGCTCATATATATGCCATCCGTCGATGGCCAACAATGAGTGCTCAGGTCCGGTCGTGCTGTCAAAGCTCGCGCAGTATTTACAGTCCCTTCCGCACAGAAGGTATTCGTACAGGATCGTTCTTCTTCCCGAGACCATCGGAGCGATAACCTACATATCGAAGAATCTTGATGCGATGAAGAAGAATATCATTGCCGGATTCAACGTAACGTGCGTCGGGGACGACAGGACATATTCGATAGTCCACTCCAGGTATGCGAACACGCTTGCCGACAAGGTGCTGATGAATGTTCTCAAAGGACAGGATCCGGATTTTTGTGAGTATTCGTATCTTGAAAGGGGAAGCGATGAGAGGCAGTATCAGGCGCCCGGCGTCGACATTCCGCTCGTATGTTTCTGCAGATCGAAGTATCATGTGTATCCCGAGTACCACACGAGCGGCGATAATCTTGACATCATATCACCGGACGGACTGGCGGGGAGCCTTGAGGTTCTGATAAAGTGTACGCAGGCGCTTGAGAACAACTACAGATATAAGATCAAATGTCTCTGCGAGCCGCAGCTTGGCAAAAGAGGGCTGATGCCCACAACGAGCAACAAAGAGAGTTATAAAGATACGCTCATTCTCAAGGATATATCGGCGTATGCGGACGGCACAAACGATATATTCGAACTGAGCGACTGTATAGGACATCCGGTTTCGGACATGCTGCCGACGCTTGGGAAGATGATAGATGCCGGACTGATCGAAAAGGTTTAGAGAAAGGCTTTAAACAATGACTCACGAAGAAGTAATGAAGATCGTCACAAGGATATTCAGGGACGTATTTGACGATGAGACTCTGGTGATCGAAGACTCCACAAATTCATCCGACATAGAGGACTGGGATTCGCTTGAACATATCGCGCTCATAGTCTCGATGGAAAAGGAGTTCGATCTGAAGTTTGATATCAGGGAAGTGAACAAGCTTGAAAATGTAGGCGAGATGGTCGATCTTATCATTTCGAAACTGTAGACAAAAGGAGCGGTAATGAACGAATACTCATACGAAGATATCAAAGCGGGGCACAAAGAGAGCTTTACCGCTGCGATTACGGAAGAGATGATGTCCGCGTTTTGTGACATCACGGGGGATATCAATCCGCTTCACAATGACGAGGAATATGCGGTGTCAAAGGGACATCCGGGGCGTGTTGCCTACGGGATGCTGACGGCATCACTCCTGTCGACGCTCGCGGGAGTGTACCTTCCGGGCAGGAACAGTCTCATACACGAGGTTAAGATCAAGTTTGCAAAGCCGGTGTATATCGGCGATACGTTAACCGTTGAGGGAGAGGTCGAGGAGAAGAACGACACGTATTCACTCCTCATGCTCAAGGTCACGATACGCAATCAGGCAGGCGAGAAGGTATGCCGGGCCAAAATGCAGGTTGGGGTTTCATAAAGGAGGTTACGATGACAGCACAGGAAACATTACAGCAGTGGATCAGTGAGTCGGACAATATTGTTTTCTTCGGCGGAGCAGGTGTTTCAACCGAGAGCGGGATACCGGATTTCAGGAGCGTGGACGGGCTGTACAATCAGAAGTATGACTATCCGCCCGAGACGATCCTGTCGCATTCTTTCTACAGGAGCAAGCCCGAAGAGTTCTACAGATTTTATCGTGATAAGATGCTCTGCACTACAGCCAAGCCCAACAAGGCTCATCTTAAGCTGGCCGAGCTTGAGAAGGCCGGAAAGCTCAAAGCCGTCGTCACCCAGAATATCGACGGTCTTCATCAGGCTGCGGGAAGTGTTGAGGTACTGGAACTTCACGGAAGCGTTCTTCGAAATTACTGTGAGTCCTGTGGAAAATCATTTGACGTAGATTACATCATAAACAGCGAAGGTGTTCCGAAGTGTGACAAGTGCGGCGGCCCCATCAAGCCGGACGTTGTACTTTACGAAGAAGGGCTTGATAACAACATCATGAGCAAGTCTCTCAACTACATCGCAAACGCGGATGTACTTATAATAGGAGGAACATCTCTCGCGGTTTATCCGGCGGCCGGACTGATCGATTATTACAGGGGTCACAAGCTCGTTTTGATCAATAAGTCCAAAACTCCGATGGACGGCCGCGCTGATCTTGTGATAAATGACAGTATTGGGGCTGTTTTAGGCTCGATATCGGTGTGATTTTTGTAACCAAAACCCCTTGAAAACCCAAGATGGTTATGGTATCATACCATCTCGTGATACAATTTATCCTTGCTTCCGACGAGCTTTACTGATCGGAGGCCATAGTCCAAAAGGAGGTACCAGGCATGAGCAAATATGAATTATGCGTTGTTCTTAATGCTAAGATCGAAGACGATGAGAGAGCTGCAGTGATCGAGAAGATCAAGAAGTACATCGATCGTTTCGGCGGTGCTGTAACAAACGTGGACGAGTGGGGTAAGAAACGTCTCGCATATGAAGTTCAGAAGATGAGAGAAGGTTTCTACTACTTTATCCAGTTTGATGCTGAGCCGTCGACGCCGCTCGAGATCGAGAATCGTGTCCGCATTATGGATAACGTTCTTCGTTATCTCTGCGTTAAGGCAGAAGCGTAATAGAAAGAGAGATTATATGAATAAAGTTATATTGGTGGGAAGACTTACCCGTGACCCCGAAGTCAGATACTCCGCAGGAGATAACGCGATGGCGATAGCAAGATATTCGCTCGCGGTGGACAGAAGGGGAAGACGTGACAACTCCGGCGGCGACCAGCCCACGGCTGATTTTATCAACATAGTAGCGTTCGGCCGTGATGGTGAATTCGCCGAGAAGTATCTTCGTAAAGGAACAAGGATCCTCGTTGAGGGTCGTATCCAGACGGGAAGTTATACCAACAAGGAAGGACAGAAAGTCTATACGACGGATGTAGTCGTTGAGAGACACGAGTTCGTTGACAGCAAGAGTTCATCCCAGTCATCATCGGGAACGGATTCATTTATCCCCGCATCGGCGGGAGGCGATACGTCACCGGCAGACAGCGGAGACGGATTCATGAACATCCCTGACGGAATAGACGAGGAACTTCCTTTCAGTTGATCAAGGAACAGTTCAGGAGGTTAGAATTATGGCTTTTGGTAAACCGCAAGGCGACAGTGATAGAGCAGATGCACCCGTAAGAAGAAGAAACACGATGCACAGACGTAAGAAGGTCTGCGTATTTTGTGGCAAAGAGAAGACTTTGGATTACAAAGATGTTGCCACTCTCAAGAAATATGTTTCCGAGAGAGGCAAGATCCTTCCCAGAAGGATCACGGGAAACTGTGCAAAGCATCAGAGAGCTTTGACCGTTGCCGTTAAGCGTGCCCGTCACGTAGCACTTATGCCGTATACAGCGGAATAAGACAAATAAAGAGAATGATTTCAGACCGACCGTGGACAGATCTGCGGTCGGTCTTTTATTTGACATTTGCGGTGTCAGAATATAAACTAGTATCTGTGCGCTCAAACGCGTCACAGTGCTAAAGTGAATGATTTTCGGAGGAATATCAATGCCTATCACAGAACTGCTTGAAAGAAACGCCGCGCAGTATCCGCAGGATGTCGCGCTTGTCGAGATCAATCCCAAGATAAAGGAGAACAGGCGTGTCACCTGGAAGGAATACGAACTCATAGAGAGTACCAAGAAAGAGTCATACCGCCGTGAGATAACGTGGAGCGTGTTTGACGAGAAGGCCAACCGGTTTGCGAACTGCCTGATATCAAAAGGCATCAAGCGCGGACACAAGGTCGGTATAATCATGATGAACTGTCTCGAGTGGCTCCCGATCTACTTCGGGGTACTCAAGACGGGTGCGATGGTTGTTCCGTTCAACTTCAGATATTCATCGGATGAGATACTCTACTGTGCGAAGCTGTCGCAGATAGATATTCTCGTGTTCGGTCCGGAATTCATCGGAAGGATCGAAGAGATATGCGACGAACTGTCCAAAAAGAGACTTCTTATATATGTCGGGGACAATTGTCCGACATTCGCGGAGGATTACAAGGAGCAGGTTGCGAACTGTTCGAGCGTAAAGCCTGATATTGCCATCACGGATGATGATGAGGCGGCGATCTATTTTTCGTCGGGAACGACGGGATTCCCCAAAGCGATACTGCATAAACACCGTTCGCTGATGCATTCGGCGGCATGCGAGCAGAATCACCACGGACAGCAGAGGGACGATGTGTTCCTTTTGATACCGCCCCTGTACCATACGGGTGCGAAGATGCACTGGTTCGGAAGTCTGTTGTCGGCATCCAAAGCTGTACTGCTTCAGGGTACGGCTCCCGAGATAATACTCGATGCGGTATCAAAGGAGAAGTGCACGATCGTATGGCTTCTCGTACCGTGGGCACAGGATATCCTCGAGGCGATAGAGAGCGGAAGGGTCAATCTGAAAGATTACGAGCTTGACCAATGGAGGCTTATGCATATCGGAGCTCAGCCGGTACCGCGAAGCCTGATCAAGAAGTGGAAAGAGATATTCCCGAACCATCAGTACGACACGAACTACGGACTGTCCGAGTCCATAGGACCGGGATGCGTACACCTCGGTGTGGAGAACACTCATAAGGTGGGATGCATCGGTAAAGCAGGTTACGGATGGGAAACGAAGATCGTGGGAGAAGACCGTCAGCCCGTGAAGAAGGGTGAGGTCGGAGAACTCGCTGTCAAGGGTCCGGGCGTTATGGAGTGTTATTATCATGATCCCAAGTCCACGCAGGAGGTCCTTGCGGACGGATGGCTCTATACGGGCGACATGGCAACGGAAGACGAAGACGGATTCATCATGCTCGTTGACCGCAAGAAGGATGTCATCATAAGCGGTGGGGAAAACATTTATCCGGTCCAGATCGAAGACTACATAAGAACAAACGAAGCGGTGCATGACGTTGCGGTGATCGGTATCCCCGACAAACGTCTCGGTGAAGTCAGCTGCGCGATAATAGAACTGAAGAAGGATTATGTGGTGACCGAGGAAGAGATGAATGAATTCTGCATGGCTCTTCCGAGATACAAAAGGCCGCATAAGATCATATTTGCCGACATACCGCGCAATCCGACCGGCAAGATCGAAAAGCCCAAGCTCCGTGAACTGTACGGCGGCAAAGGACTGGTCGAGGCGCAAAATCTGGGTTAATAAGGGAGTTAATTAATGAGCTACAACGCATCAAGAGAGGCAAGACGCAGAAGAAGACGCCGAAGGAAGATACTTCAGGCTGTCCTTCCGGTGGTGATCGCCATAGTCCTTATGGGAGTGATAGGACTGGTCGCTTACAAGACGGGTGTGTTTGACGACTTCGGATATTCAAGCCGTATGGCAGATCTGAAAGAATACTTTGCCACAAGCCCCGAAGAGATGAACACTACCGCAGCGGTCATAGATAATTATGAAGTCACAGGGGAAAAACTGACCGTCAAGGACGGAAGACTGTATGTTCCTCTCGAGACCGTGACCGAAAAGTACAATCCCAACTTTTATTGGGAAAAGACCGACGAAAAGCTGCTGTACACAACCGGAGAGGGTGTATACACGGCCGTTCCCGGCGACAATTATTATACGCTTAACGGAAACGGGATCCAGTCGGGTTACCAGGCGTGCTACAAAGAAGGCGACACGGTCATGGTGTGCCTCGAATACGTCAAAGTGTTCACGAATATCGAGGTCAGACTCTACGGCGGCGGAAAGGAGCCGTACCGTACACTGATCAAGACAGAGTGGGACAAAGACGTTGTTGCAGATGTTACCGATGATGATGTCGCTATCAGATCGACTGCCGACAAAGACGGGGATATATTAAAAGAACTCAGAAAAGGAAGCACGGTCGTGATCGTCTCATCCGAGAACGAGAAATGGATGAGGGTCATGTCAGAGGATCTTATAACCGGATTCATAGAAACAAAGCACCTCGGTGAAAAATATGACCGCCCTGACACACCGGTCAACACAGTGGCTCCGATAGCTGTCAATATGGTGGCGGATTATTCAAAGCCGATAGTTCTTGCCTGGCATAATGTCACCGGAGACAGTTCGGTCACATCGCTTAAGGATAACGAGAAATTCTTAAAGTATATCAATACGATATCGCCGACATGGTTCGCTCTGTCGGATAACGAAGGTACGATCGCATCGATCGCATCATCGGCGTATGTTGAGACATGCCATTCAAAGGGTATCAAAGTATGGGGACTCGTCAGCAATCTGACCTATCCCGAAGTGTCAACATCGGCAGTCATGTCTGATCCGGCAAAGAGGGAGTACATGACCGAGCAGCTCCTTTCCTATGCGGCACAGTACAATCTTGACGGTATCAATCTTGACTTTGAATCGATATCGTCCGAAGACGCACCCGCCTATATTCAGTTCATAAGGGAATTCTGCCTGAAGGCGCATGAGAAGAACCTTGTTGTTTCGGTTGACAACTATGTTCCGAAGGAATACACGCTGTACTATAACCGCAAAGAACAGGGAGTGTTCGCGGATTACGTGATAATAATGGGATACGACGAGCATACCACTGTGTCTGAAGAGGCCGGATCGGTGGCGTCTCTTGATTTTGTCCTTGAGGGTATAGAGAATACACTTCAGGAAGTCCCGAAGGAAAAAGTCATCAACGGCCTGCCGTTTTACGTAAGATATTGGACTGTTGACGAAAACGAAAACATAGTTGATGTCCAGACGCTTCCGATGGCCAAGGGAACAGAGACCGTAAATGCAGCCGGAGCGACTGCGCAGTGGGATGATAATACGGCGCAGAATTACGCCGAATGGAAAGACGGTGCAAATACGAACAAGATATGGCTTGAAGATGCAAGATCGATCCAGGCCAAGCTTGAGGTGATGAAGGTGCATGATATCGGCGGCGCGGCTGTTTGGCAGCTTGCGTTCGGAACGGAAGATGTGTTTGCCGTTATCAATGAATATTACAGACCTTCCGCAGAGTAACAATTGTCGGGCTCTTTGCCGTGCAGTATCGGAAAACTCCTTTATTTTTGCAAAGAGCCCGATAAAGGTACCCGCATTTGTTCATGGGTAAGTGATACAATTTATCTGTTGCAAGATCGCACTTCGCGTGTGGGTATGCGTTTTGGTTGGTAAAAATAGTTGCTTTGAATCTGATTACGAACAACCATCAACATTATGAAACAATGGGGAGTTATCGAAAGATCAATTAATTTGTCGATTAGTCCGGGGAAACCCCGATCAGAAACTCCTGATGTGTGCAAATCTCCTGTCGTCACAGAAAATTCACTAGAAAAAATAAGACATATATCTTAAAATAAAGATAAGAAATATGAATTTTTCCTGCCCTCCTTTCGCCACAGATTGCGAAGGAGCGATCCTGATTCGGATTCTAACCGAAGAAGGGATCTTTGGCAACCGCTACATGTTGTGGTCCGCAGGAGACGTGCCACACCGGGAGCTGAAAACGGGTTCAAAACCGCGATTTTTATAAAATCATTTCGGGAATATATTATTTGACAATTCGTCTGTGCCGATATATAAATATATATCAAACACGGAGGTGATCGCATGAAACTGGAACGTGTTAATGACCATCAGATCAGATGCACTCTGACCAAGTCGGATCTTGCCGACAGACAGTTAAAGCTTTCAGAGCTCGCATACGGAACGGAAAAAGCCAAGACACTGTTTCGTGATATGATGCAGCAGGCCTCTTACGAGCTTGGATTTGAAGCAAATGACATACCCCTGATGATTGAGGCCATTCCTCTTTCATCGGAATCCATAATCCTGATCATCACAAAGGTTGAGGATCCGGATGAACTTGATACGCGCTTTGCGAACTTTGCTCCCGATATCAGGGATGAGGAGGACGATGTGATCTCGGAACTGTTCAGATCGGTTTCCGAAGAGATGCCGGAAGTCCTCGATCTGTTCAAGAAACTTTCACAGGAAGTATCAAAGAATCCCGAACTTCTCGAGGAAGCAAAAGAGAAGCTTATAGAGCAGGCAAATGCCGCATGCGAACTCTCAAGGGCATTCGCGTTTGATACGCTCGCCGATGTGATCAAGGCGGCAGGAGTCGTTTCGAAGTTCTACAAGGGGAAGAATTCCCTGTATCATGACGAGACGGATGACTGCTACATACTTGCTCTGTCAAAGAGCGATCATACAACCGAGGAGTTCAACAGGATATGTAATGTCCTCTCGGAGTACGGTTCGATGGAGAGATCCACACCCGCGACGGAGGCTTTCTTTGAGGAGCATAACAACTGCATCGTTGCAGACAACGCGATTGAGACATTGCTCTCATAAATAAATAGAAAAATCAAACCGGCACAGGGCTGATCCTTGTGCCGGTTTATTTTACATCTTTATAGCAGTGAGGTCGGCGACAATTTCTCACGAGTCAGCCCGTGCGGCTTCTCGATTCCTACCTGGGAGTCCATAGAGTAGACGCGTCACGGGTGACGAGCTGAGAAATTCGTGCGTCCGATCGAGCTGCGGAAATGTACTAAGCGAGTGCCGCGATCTTGTCCATCAGGCTGTCCACATCCATGCCGTGAACGAGTGCCGCTTCCTCAAGGGATTCTGCCTGTGCGGAAGGACATCCGAGACAGTGCATTCCCGCTTCCATAAGTATCGGTGCAACCTCGGGCTTGTTGACGAGGATCTCGCCGATCGTCATCTCTTTTGTGATATCCATAATATATACCTCCGTTAATAAACCAAATGAAGTGATTTTCAAACCGCTGTAAGGTTAGCATTTTTGCGACTCCAAGTCAAGGAACAGGAGTTGGTGACGGTTCATCATATAGTGGTGTCAAGGAGTCTGTATACAACGGGTGGGAAAATGGTCATAATGCCCATAAAATAAGGTGTTGTGTACGTAAAAAAATACAGCCTTGCTCCTTGACGTGTATACAATCCTCAAATTATAATAACAATTACCAAAACACGAAACATCCGCTCGGCGGATTTATCAAAATTAACTAATTATCAGTACAGGAGGCGTTACAATGAGATCAGAATGGAATGGTTTCGTAGGCGGTAAGTGGGAAAGCGAAGTCAACGTACGTGACTTCATCCAGAAGAACTATACTCCTTATGACGGAGATGATTCTTTCCTTGCAGGACCTACACAGAACACAAAAGACTTATGGCAGATGGTTCTCGACCTTCAGAAGAAGGAAAGAGAAAACGGCGGTGTTCTTG
>JAFZRD010000053.1 GCA_017620055.1 Lachnospiraceae bacterium | reverse complement strand
CCTCTCGGAGAGCATGACATTGTTGTCAACGAGCGTCGGTCCGTGTGCGATCTCGATCCACAGATCCTCGCCGATCCCGAGCCCTTCAATATTCTCTTCCTTGGGAAGGTGATCCCTCGACATGCAGTTGTCGTGGAAGAGGTTTGATGACACGCGCGTTCCCTGGCACTGCCAGTCGAGCCATATGCCACGCACGTTGTCATGGATATGATTGTTGCGGATTATTACGTCGATCGCCGCGTGCAGTTTGATACCGCCCGTTTCGGCTCCCGCAAGGTTTCTCTTGTTGTTATTGTTATGGATATGGTTGTTCTCAATTATCGAGAACACGCATCCGAGATTTCCGACGATACCGGTCTGGCCATTGTCGTGAATGTCGCAGTTCCTCACGATATGCGAGCCGATAGTCTCCCTGCTCCATCCGTCGAGCTGCGCGATAAGCGTGCAGTCTCTCTGCGTCTGCGCACCGTCCTTGTATTTGTAATGCATCCACTTGTTGTCGTTGTTCTGCTGTCTGTATTTGCCGAGCGATATGCCGCAGCACTTGCTCTCTGAAATGTCGCAGTCTTCTATTATCCAGCCTTTGGACCAATGCGGGCCGATCATGCCTTCCTGAAGTGCAGTCGGAGGGGCCCACTGCGTCGCCGCCTTCGTGACCGTAAATCCCGAAAGCGTGATGTAATTGACATGCTCCGCGGACGGCCAGAAACAATGCGGTCTGACGCTTATCTCAACGTTTTCCTTATTCGGATCCGCGCCACAGAAGTTCGCGTATATGATCGTCTCATCCTTATCGTTATCCTGCTCGGTATACCACGTATGAAGGGTAAAATCACGATCCCACGATGCATCGAAATACTCGGGGTTTCTTACCTGGTCGAGGCTTTCCTTCTCGTACATCGACCTGCCGTTTAAGAACACATCGCCCGTATGCATCGGAACATTTATAAAAAGCCAGTCGCCCTCAACGAGCGTCGTATACGGATTGTATGATCCGAAGTATGAGTTTGGCACCGCAAGCTTCCAGACATCGCCGTCATAATGCTCCCAGTTTTTGAACTCATCCGCGCCGGTGATCACAGCCTTGCGGCTTTCCTTAGAGCGGTACGTTATCCTCTCCTTTTCGGTACCGGCGTTTACGGGATCGACATCCTCCCTGTATATTCCGGGCGCAACGATGACCTCGTCACCGCGCTTTGCGATCTTCGCCGCATCCCCTATCTTTGTAAAAGGCCGCGCGCTGCTTCCGTCGCCGCCATGCTTTGCGTTACAGTCAACATACAGGATCATTTTAAGCCCTCCGTTCGG
This sequence comes from Lachnospiraceae bacterium, assembly GCA_017620055.1. The sequence goes on along the minus strand of JAFZRD010000053.1, from coordinate 7,886 downwards.
TTAAGCCCCGGCTGATAAACTACAAATATGATTTTATAATAATTCCCATGAAAAATATACAAAAAAAACGCCCTGCCGAATCCCCTGACGGCAAGGCGTTCATGCTGTGTATTCACCTGTCATACTCTGGTTTCGAAGAAGCAGCCCATCTGGCCGAATTCTTCTGTTACCTCCTTCTCCAGTACATCTTTGAATGCTGATCTTTTTTTGCTTTTTTCGTCCTTTTTCCTGTCTTTGTTACGGCGAAGCTCCTTGAACGGCATCACCTGCGATACCGCCGGGATATCAGCCTGCCTGGCCGGAGGCGGGAGAGCATATTCGGTTGCTACCATAATATTGAACATATTATCACCTCCGTGTGAAATCCAATACTACTTCCTCCTACACTCTGTATATCGTCATATTATGTAAATTAGTTAACAGGAAAAATCACTTAATTCAGCCTTTATTTCCGCCTTTTGACATGAACGCACCGGCCACATGGCACAGGGCATACACGATTATGTCGGTACCGACTATCGTCGCACCGGTGGGAGTTCCCGCAAGTATCGATATCACGATACCGCCAAAAGCGCAGAATACGGATATGATCGCGGATGCAACCGTAACCTTCAAAAAGTTCGAGAACAGACGCATCGCCGAAAGCGCAGGGAAGATCACGAGCGCCGAGATCAGGAGCGAACCCACAAGGTTCATTGCCATGACTATGATCACGGCTATGACAACCGCTATCATAAGGTTATATCTCTCAGCTTTCGTGCCCGCTGCCTTTGCGAAATCCTCGTCAAACGTCACCGCGAACAGTCTGTTGTAGAACAGTATGAATATTGCCAGTACGACAACGGACAGCACTGCACACAGCCACACTTTCTCCGGAGTCAGTGTCAGTATCGATGCCGAACCGAACAGCGTGGAGCACACGTCGCCCGACAGATTCGATGACGTCGAGAATATGTTCATGATAAGATATCCGAACGCGAGCGCGCCGACCGAGATCATCGCGATCGCAGCATCACCTTTTATCTTCGCGTTCTGTCCCGTACGAAGGAGCAGCACCGCGCTTATGACCGTAAGCGGCAGCACGATGAGTGTCTGATCGGTCAGGTTCAGAACCGCGGCTATCGCCATCGCGCCGAACGCAACGTGGGACAGGCCGTCCCCTATATAGGAAAATCTCTTCAGCACGAGCGTCACACCGAGAAGCGAAGAACAGAGCGCGATGAGCACTCCGACGATTATCGCGTAGCGCACAAACGGATACTGAAGATACAACATGAGCTTACCTGCCATTCTCATCACCGCCTTCCTGCTTCATCAGAAAGAACCTGCCTTCGTCGCTTGCCAGATATTCCTCCTTCGTACCGAAGAATACCCCGTCTCCTATATGAAGGATATGATCGGCATATCTGACCGCGGCAACGATATCGTGGGATATCATGATCACAGTGATCCCTTCCCTGTTCAGTTCCTCTATAAGATCGTACATCAGAGCGGTCCCGTTCGGATCGAGACCTGCCACCGGCTCATCAAGGAGCAGTACTTTACGGGTCGCACACAGCGCCCTTGCAAGAAGGACCCTCTGCTGCTGTCCTCCCGACAGCTCCCTGTAGCATCGTCCGGCGAGATCGCTTATGCGCATGCGCTCCATGTTGTCCTCGGCGCGCTTCTTCTCCTCACGGTTATAAAACGGTCTCGTCCCAAGGCTACCCTGGCATCCGGACAGTACGATCTCCCTGACCGAGGCCGGAAAATCCCTCTGTATGACCGTCTGCTGGGGAAGGTAACCTATCTCGTTCGCCTTTAGCCCGTCTCCGAAAACAATGCTGCCCGCAAGAGGCTGCCTTAAGTGAAGCAGCGTCTTCATCAGCGTTGTCTTGCCCGAGCCGTTTTCACCGACTATGCAAAGATAGTCGCCGGTACTGACAGCAAAATTCAACCCTTTGACGATCACCTGTGAATCATATCCGAGCGACAGATCCTTAACGGTGATAAGAGCCATGTCGTTCCCTCCTTACTTAAGCGCCTGTGCAAGAACTGTCAGGTTGGCTTCCATTACAGACAGATATGTGGTGCCTCCCTGAACATCCTTCGCAGTGGTCGCCTGCATCGAATCCATTGTAAGTATCTTCTGATCCTTGGTGGCTGTGTTTTCAACGATCGTCTCGGCTATCCTGTGATCGGCTCCCTCGATCGTCATGACAGCGGGAAGAGAGAGTTCGTCAACCTTGCCCGCAAGGAACATTATCGTCTCAAAGCTTGCCTCCGTTTCCGCGGAACATCCGACGAATGCAGCGTAATATGTAAGTCCGTAATCATCTGTCAGATAACGGAACGGGAAACGATCCCCGAACAGCAGTGTCTTCACGGAAGCTTTTGATACAGTCTCGGCGTACTCCTTGTCGAGCGCACTAAGCTTATCCTTATATGAAGAGGCGTTGGCTTTATATACATCCGCATTGGCGGGATCGATCTTTTCAAGTGCCGCGGCTATGCTGTCCGTAAGAGTTGCGGCATTTTTAAGTGAAAGCCACACATGCTCATCGTATTCGGGTTCCTCTTCTCCGCCTTCTTCTTCCTCTTCTTCAGCCTGCATTCCTTCGACGACTTCCTCTTCCTTAACGCTGCTTCCGAGAACATCGAGAAGATCTATGACGACCATGTCCTTGTTGACAGCTTCCTTAAGAGCATCGTCTACCCACTTGTCAGACTCTCCGCCGACATATATGAACAGATCGCATGTCGAGATCTTCAGTATGTCATCCGCTGTCGGCTGATAACTGTGAAGATCGACTCCGTTATCGAGAAGCATCGTCACATCGGCATCCGCCGCCTTATCCCCGAGAACGTTCATCACCCAGTCGTATTCCGGGAATATCGTCGCAACGATCTTTATCTTTCCGTCATTGTTTGCAGCACCCGGGTCTGCCGAACAGGACAAAAGAAAACCGGACACCACCACAGTCATGATGCCCGCTGCAAGCTTGATCAGTATTTTGTTTCGTATCATCTCAATATGCCTCTTACCCTTCTGGAGATGACCACGGCAAGTGCCATCTTCACGATATCCGGTATTATAAACGGGAACACGCACCACGACAGAACAGTCATGACTCCGACAGGTCCCGTATTTCTTATGTACACGAACATGAACCATGCCGTCCCGAACGCGTAGCAGGCCGCAAGTCCGATGACGAGCGCTGCAATCGACGGTATGATTTTCTCCGTAAAGATCTTCGTGATCACGATATAGATAAGACCCATGACTATAAACCCGACTATGTATCCGCCGGTGCTGCCGAGGAGCACGCCGAGTCCGCCCTTGAATCCGGAGAACACCGGAAGTCCCACGGCGCCCATTATCACATAGACGACGGTCGCGATCGTGCCACGCTCACCGCCGAGCGTCATCAGCACGAAGAATACCGCGAAAGTCTGAAGAGTGAACGGCACTGTCATCGGAACGCTTATCCACGAACATATCGCGATAAGAGCCGCACCTATGGCGATATACACCATATCCGCCGTTTTGATGTTACCTGTTTTGTTAAGTGATCCCGCGTTGTTCAAAATATTACCTCCTACCATACGAGTATGCGGTCTTCAGGCGCCAGATACATTCCGTCCCCTTCCTTCACACCGTATGTGTCATAGAATTCATCAAACTGCTGTACCGTGACGTTTCCTCTCAGATAACTGAGCGGATGGACATCACCGAGAGCCTGGGATTCGAGACAACTCAGTGTTGATGATTCGGCCCACATATACTCGAAAGCCCTGAAGAATCTGTCATAGTCAAACCCATCTATCTTCCCGGCCATCTTAAGCATGCATTTCATCCCGGCCATATCGGCGATCGCCTCGGTCTGCACCATCTGACCACGGTAAGGCGTACCGTCATCAAACGCCTCCACTTCATCATAATAAGCGATCAGCTTGGCCGCTCTCTTGCGGAAAGCATCAAGGTCCTCATCCGTCCACCAGTTCGCGAAATTACCGTCCGCATCAAACTGCGCTCCGGTTGTATCAAACGCATGCGATATCTCGTGACCGATGACGGTTCCGAGGGCACCGTATTTTTCCTCTATGCTCATGCTGCTGTCGTATGTTGACTTGCAGAAGAAACCGGGTATGATGTTGATCGAATTGTCCTGCACATTATAGAATGCGTTGTTATCAAGGATGTCGAACATCCATATATCCCTGTCGACCGTTGTATTAATGAGAGTCAGGTTTCTCTCCCGTACCGCCTTACGGTAATCGATAACGTTTTGATAGTAGCTTCCGCCCTCCTCTTTCGGAGTGACGTTAAACATCGAATCATCCCTCCATTTGTCGGGATAAACGGCATTGATCTTCATGTGCCGGAGCTTATTTTTCGCCTCTTCGCGTGTCTCGTCCGAAAGCCAGTCTTCCTGGTCGAGCATCTCGTAATAAGTATCTATCGCATCCTGGCATAGCTGTCTGATCTCCTGCCTGATCTCGTCGCTTAAATAGTGTTCAATATACAGGCGGTCAAATTGCATCTCAAAGCGGGCTCTTGTAGTCTCATATGCACTGTCCTCATCCGACGACTCTTCCGTCACACCCCTTAATTCGTTCGACAGCTTTACAACCGTTCTGTAAGCATCCTCGTCAAGATTCCCGAGATCGGCCGACAATCCCGTTACAAGTATATACGCCCTGATCCCTTCAAAGTTCTCCTCGTTGTACAGGCTGTCAAGCCCGCGAAGCCACTCCGGCTGATCAAGGTTTATGAGCTTCGACTTCGCATATCCGAGCTTTTCCATGTAATCGGCAAGCGGCAGATTGGGCGATATTTCCCTGATATCATCCATTGTGACCGGATTGACCATCTTCTCCATTGCATCCGCATCGTTCTTTTCAAGCGTTGTCATGATGAACGGCGCGAGCTTGCTCTCGAAATCATACATATCATCGAAGATCTTTTGTGCTTCGCTCTCGCTGTATCCGAACCTTACGAGGGCATACGTATCCCTGCGGTTCATCACATCCTTAAGTCTTCTGCCGTATTCGGTCATCTGACTGTATTCGGCGGAATCCGAGAGCGTCAGACCGGTTGTATCGATATCCACGTTATATTTCGAGGAATCCGCGGGATCGTAGCCGATGTTGATCTTGAAAGGCACCGTTCCGTATGTGATGTTCATATCCGATAAGAGAAAATCACTCAGCTCATCTATATCCTTTACCTTTGCAAGTTCTTCCGCGAACGGTCTTAAGGGTTCGACCCCGACCTCGTTTCTGGCATCCCAGTCAAGGAACTGTCTGTAATGCTCCCTGACCATCTCGGCATCCCTGCCGGTGATCGAATCATCACAAAGCATGTCCATGCATCTTTCCTTAATGATATCCGATGCATCGAACATGGGAGATTCAGATGCATAACCCGGGCGGAATGTCGCATCGCGCAGCCAGTCGTGATTAACGTTCAAGTAGAAATCATCCTTCAGTTCAGCCGTTACATCATCGGTGACTATCCCGTATATGTTGCTGTTTATCCACGGCTTCATGACTGAAGTGTCGGCAGGTGTTTTTTGCTCCGAAACATCGACGCCGGTCGTTTCTATGAACTCATCGATAAGAGAACTGATGAGTTCGCCCGCTGCCTCATATGTGGCATCATCCATCGGATCCACTCCCGCGATCGCAAGAAGCGTTGCGGGATCGGCTGATCTGCCGGCTTTCAGGAAATCGAGATATGCCGCACTCTCTCCCTCGGGATCCTCGTTCATCATGTTGCAGACGGATGCGGCGTAGGCCATCGATGTCGCATACTTATAAACATAATAATTGGAGTAATAATGATCGACCCTCGCCCATTCGATCCCTGAATCCTCGGGGACGGTCACATCATCTCCGTAATAGATCTTCTGAAGCTCCATCCATTTTGCCGACAAGTCTCCGGCCTGAAGCGATCCGCCGCCTTCCACGGTCTTGTGGCAGTAATCCTCGAATTCCGAGAGCATGCACTGACGGATGATCGACCCGATAAAAAGTTCGATCTCGCTGTCCATCCAGTAGATCTTCTCGGCATCGCTCCCCGACCTTCCGATCATGTTATCGTGGAACATAAGCTCATTTGAAAGTGATGCGACTTCCTGGGTGAAGATGTCCGGATTGCAGTTATAGAGGTTCTGGTTCTCGGCGGAGAATTCGGAATATACCGAGTGCCCCATCTCATGAACAAGCGTTGAAGCATACGATTCGAGGCCGTCGTAATTGTACAGTGCGAACGGCATCGTTTCGTTTCCGGAAAGAAGTGAAAAAGCACCTGCAGTCTTGGTCGGTGTAGGATATACATCGAGATGCGGACTCTTTATTATCTTGTCGAACGTTTCGAGATATTCATCACCCCATACGCTGATCGCTTCTCTTCCGAGGTTTGCTGCTTCCTCGTATGTAAGCTCCCTCGGGGAATAATCCGTTACCGAAATATAGAGGTCACAGGGCATCATCTCGTCAAGACCGAGCAGCTGCTTTCTCGCCCTGTAATACTCCTGTATCTTGGGAAGCATACTGTGCGCAAAATCGATTATCCTGTAATATACTTCCTCGTTGATATCTGTCTCATTGAGAGCCGCTTCAAGCGTCGAATCGAATCCGTCCAAACGGGCATCCGCCAGGTACTCGCGTATCCTTCCGTCGAGAAGGGAAGCGTAAGTGTTGGCATAAGGCCGCCTCATCGAATTGCGGAGGGAATAGAGCTCCTTGCGGAATTCATGGTCGTAATCATCGCTTTGGATGACCCGAGAGAACTCGGTATCCGTAAGCGTTCCCTGTGTTCCGTCCGGATATGTGAAGGTCGGAACGGGCAGCTCGACATAATCAAATATGTCATGCGTATTGTTGGTGCTGCGCTCTTCCTTCATTATCGTCCTGACCCTGTTTGCTTCCTCGGAGAGGACAACACGGTCGGGGTCGGTGAATTGTCTCAGGAAATATCTGTACGGCGCAAGGCGCTCATCAGAGAATATCTGTATACGCTCTTCAAGCGGGATCGCCATCATCTCGGATTCCTGATATGCCGTGGCAAGCATTGCGTCCCTTTTTACTCCGTCAAGTCTTGCCGTTACCTGTGCCGCCCACGGATCGGTCGAATCAAGAGCACTGAGCAGCATCGCATACATACCGGCCCTGGCTATGATCTCGGTAAGTTCGACCGCATCCGGATCCTCAAGACTGTCCAGGATACCTTCAACGTTATTAAGCTTTCCTCTGAACTTCTCCATCTCTGGGGTGAGTTCTTCCGCCCTCTTCATATCGGCTTCGAACGCATCCTCGTCGGCATACAGTTCCGTCAGATCCCATTCGGTCGGAAGATCAGTCAGGACCATGTCGATGGGGGCTTCTTCGGGTTCGTCCGTTGTTTCGTCTGTTATCTTGTCTGCAGGCTCTTCTGCGGACTCTTCTATTGTCTCAACTGATGCTTCATCGGTTGCGATCTTAACGTTCTGAACGTTTCCGTCTTCATCCGTAACAAGAGTCACGTTAACGTTACAGCCCGTCAGCGTCACAGACGCCGCAAGCAGTACCGCGAGAATTCCGTTTGAGATCCTTCTGGCTTTATGTCCGGTCATATATGCTCCTTCCGTCACTTAACGTGTTGAATGCCGTGTTCTGACATTATACCATATCACGATGTTGAAAACATCGGGTATTGATGTTAGTATAATCAGAAATTTCGTTGAAATACATGGGGTGATACACATGAAGGGCAACATCATGAAGACGGCGGTGGTCTTTCCGGGCGTCGGATACACGAAGGACAGGCCGCTTCTCTACTATGCGGGAAAGCTTGCCGCAAAGTACGGATATGAACTTAAGGCGGTTGATTTTGCCGGGCTTGACTGGAGCAAAGACAAACT
>JAFZRD010000052.1 GCA_017620055.1 Lachnospiraceae bacterium | reverse complement strand
GCAAAGATCGGTTATGTAGGCGCATTTACATACGCAGAGGTTATCTCAGGTTATACATCATATTTCCTCGGCGCACGTTCCGTATGTCCTACGGCTACGATGGAAGTTACTTTCACGGGTTCATGGTACGACGAGACGGCTGAGAAGGAAGGCGCAACAAAGCTTATCTCCGACGGATGCGTACTCGTATCACAGCATGCCGATTCAATGGGCGCACCTACAGCCTGTGAGAATGCGGGAGTTCCCAACAGCTCATACAACGGACCTACGGACAATGCATGTCCCGAGACTTATATCTCATACTGTAAGATCGACTGGTCTCCTTACTTCGAGGATTCCATCACAAAGGCTGCAAAGGGCGAAGCTATCCCGACAGACTACACCGGAACGCTTGAGACAGGTTCGGTCGTGATCGATCACTTCGGCAAGAACGTTGCGAAGGGTACGGAAGAGGCTGTTGAAGCTGCAAAGGCTGACCTCATTGCCGGCAAGATCCACGTATTCGATACGAAAACGTTTACCGTAGACGGTAAGGAACTCACAACATACATGGCTGATGTTGATACAGACGCCAACTACGAAGGTGACCACGAGGTCATCAAGGACGGTTACTTCAATGAATCCGGCGACGGACTCAGAAGTGCTCCTTACTTCGATCTTCAGATCGACGGAATCACACTTCTTGATACTGCTTTTTAGGCTGTAAGGAGGGACCCTCGAAGAGGGAGGATTCCTTACTGCACCGCGAACCGCCATCGTCGTAAGACGATTCAAATCGGTGAGCGTCCTATGGAGATATAAATTTTGGAACACAGAGAAACCGTGATCTCAATGCGCGGTATCAGTAAAAGATTTGATCTTAAAAGAGCCAATGACGGCGTCGATTTTGATCTGTATAAAGGTGAGATCGTGTCGCTCCTCGGTGAGAACGGGAGCGGCAAGACCACCCTTATGAATATGCTTGCGGGCATATACTTCCCCGACGAGGGGCAGATATTCGCAGGCGGGAGAGAGGTTAAGATAAGCTCTCCCGCCGAGGCATACGCACTTGGCATAGGTATGGTGCATCAGCATTTCAAACTTGTTGATGTGTTTACCGCATGGGAGAACATCGTACTCGGGATAGAAGACAAGTACGATGTTCCCGCCGCCAAGGCGAAAATAAGGCAGATCTGCGACAGGTACGGATTTGTCGTGGATCCCGATAAGAAGATCTATAACATGACGGTCAGCGAGAAGCAGACCGTTGAGATCGTCAAGGTGATTTTCCGCGGAGCGGACATCCTCATACTTGACGAGCCTACGGCGGTTCTGACGCCGCAGGAGACGGAGCGTCTGTTTGATGTTATGCGTAACATGAAACACGACGGCAAATCGACTATAATCATCACACACAAACTGAATGAAGTAATGGCCATTTCCGACCGCGTCGTTGTGCTGCGCCGCGGTAAGTATGTCGGCCAGCTTGAGACGGCTTCCACCAATCCTCAGCAGATGACGGATATGATGGTGGGACGTGCCGTCACGCTTGACATCGAGCGCCCCGAGCCGGTGAACCCGACAAAGAGACTCGTGATCAGCAACATCAACGTCACGGACATCGAAGGTGTGCGCAAGGTCAAGAACGTCAGCTTCTATATGAACTCGGGAGAGATACTCGGTATCGCGGGCATATCGGGAAGCGGACAGAAAGAACTGCTTGAGGCTATAGCCGGGATCCAGAAGACAGATACGGGTTCCGTTATATACATAGACGAGAACGGCAAAGAGACCGAACTGATCGGTATGCATCCGAGAGACATAAGAGAGCTCGGAGTCGCACTCTCATTCGTTCCCGAAGACAGGCTCGGAATGGGCCTTGTCGGTAACATGAACATTTCCGAGAACATGATGCTAAGGACTTTCGGCGAGAGCCACAAATGGTTCACCGATCGCGAGAAGCCGAGGCGTGTTGCGGAAAATGTCGTTGATGTCCTGGAGGTATCGACGCCGGGACTCGATACGCCGGTAAGAAGACTGTCCGGCGGTAACATACAGAAGATACTTGTGGGCCGTGAGATATCATCGAACCCCAAAGTGCTGCTGACGGCGTATGCGGTCAGGGGACTTGATATCAACAGCTCATACAAGATATACGATCTGATCAACGAACAGAAGAAAAAGGGTGTCGCGGTCCTGTTCGTCGGTGAGGACCTTGATGTCCTTATGCAGATAAGCGACAAGATAATGGTATTGTGCGACGGAGAGGTAAGTGACATCGTGGATGCGAAGAAGGTCACGAAGAACGAGATAGGACTTCTCATGACGAGCCTGGAAGGAGCGAAGAGCGATGAACAGTAAAGCCAAAGAGCCGCTCATCCATCTGACCAAGCGCGGCGCCATTCCGACATACAAAGCGATGATGATAAGGATACTCGCGGTTGTCGCGGCACTTATCGTATGCGCACTTGTTACCGGTATCACGACGGGTATCAACCCGCTGGGAGTATATTCATCTATAGTCTCGGGAGCCTTCGGCTCCGCGAGAAAAACCTGGATCACGCTGCAGGACGTATCGATACTTCTCATCATAGCCCTGTCGCTGACGATAGCTTTCAGAATGCGTTTCTGGAACATCGGCGGTGAAGGACAGGTGCTCATGGGGGGCTTAGGTGCGGCTGCATGCATGATCTGTCTTGACGGCAAGCTTCCCAACGCCGTCGTCATGATCCTTATGGTCATCTCAAGCATATTCCTCGGCGCGCTGTGGGGATTCATCCCCGCGCTTTGCAAGGCGCTGTGGAATACGAATGAGACTCTTTCGACTCTCATGATGAACTACATAGCGACGCAGCTAGTGCTGTTCTTTACGATCCTCTGGGAAGTACCGAAGGGCTCGGGCAAGATCGGCATCATCAATCAGAATTCTCATACGGGCTGGCTGCCGCAGGTGTTCGGTTCGAAGTATCTGCTGCCGATAATCGTCGCGATCGTTGTCACGGCATTTACGTATGTGTACATCAAGTACACGAAGCACGGATATGAGATCAGGGTCGTCGGTGAGTCACCGAAGACGAGTATATATGTCGGTATCAACGTTAAGAAAGTGTTCATCAGGACGATGCTGGTATCCGGAGGCCTGTGCGGCCTGACGGGACTCCTTCTCGTGGGAGGCATCAACCACACACTCACTTCGACGATATCTGACGGCCGCGGATTCACCGCAGTGCTCGTATCATGGATGGCTCAGTTCAATCCGTTCGCGATGATCCTGACGAGTTTTATAATCGTATTCATGGACAGAGGTGCGGGAGAGATCGCAACAAGGTTCGACCTCAACCAGTCGTTCGGAGATATCCTGACCGGTATCATCCTGTTCTTCATCATAGGCTGTGAATTCTTCGTAAACTATGAGGTACACATTAGGAAGAAGAACCGGAAGGAGGCACAGTGATGTTAGGTTTTCTTGCATTCATACCGAGGGCCGTTGCCCAGGGAATACCGCTCCTGTTCGGATGCACGGGAGAGATCGTGACCGAGAAATCCGGTAACCTCAATCTCGGACTTCCCGGCGTCATGTATGTCGGTGCGATAAGCGGTGTAATAGGTTCTTTCTTCTATGAGAATTCCGTCGGTGCGGGAAATGTGAACGCCCTGCTCGCGGTGCTGATACCGCTCCTTTGCTCTGTCGCGGGATCGCTCATCATGGGCCTCATATATTCGTTCCTCGTTGTAACCTTCAGGGCAAATCAGAACGTTACCGGTCTTGCGATGACGACGTTCGGAGTCGGATTCGGAAACTTCTTCGGAGGGTCTCTCATCAAGCTTTCCAAAGCCGATATCCCGTCGATCTCATTATCCAAAACGAGCGCCGTGTTCAGGACGCAGCTACCGTTTGCAAAGAGTCTGGGATGGTTCGGAGAGCTGTTCTTCTCATACGGATT
>JAFZRD010000051.1 GCA_017620055.1 Lachnospiraceae bacterium | reverse complement strand
CTCCTTACGGGATATACAAAAGACGAGTTCACGGACAAACTTCCCACACGTGCAAACACGACAGACGTCTCTGTTATGTCGGATGTGTTTGAAAAGGGCGGTATACGTATGTTCAACGTCGTATGCGATTCCGTTAGGCGTGTTGCTTCGTCCCTGGCGGAGAAAGGCATGAAAAGTCCCGTATTTACGTACAGATTCGCACCTTCGATACCCGGGGATGACGCTCCGGGAGTGTTCCATTCATGCGATCTGTGGTTCTTCTTCGAGACGATCCAGAAGTGCTGGAGACCCTATAATGGAATGCATTATGCACTTGCGAGAAGGATGTGTGATTACTGGTGCAACTTTATCAGGACAGGTGATCCGAACGGGGAAGGGTACGACGGGAAGAAGCTTCCTGTATGGGAGCAAGTCGGCTCAGCGGATGTCGCCCGGTATGAGATGCTGTTTGACGAAAAGGCGGACGCGAGGTAGACATAACTTCATATTGAAATAATGCTTCAACAGGTTTATAATTGAATTTAGCGGTCACTTCGACCGAAAACGCATTAACATAATCTTACTGTATTTATATGGGAGAGATGAATATGAGAAGAAGATCCTTGATTATGAACATATTGTGCCTGGCCACGGTCTGCACACTTGTTGCGGGTTCTATGACTACCGATGTATATGCGGTGACGAGATCGACGTCGGATAGCACATCTTCCGAGACCGAAGAAACGGATTCGAAGACAACGACAAAGACCAAGACTACGACCAAGACAGAAGAGACAACCGACGGCGCATCGGACGCCGCAGCTACGGATACCGCAGCTGAAGACACGACATCCAAGTCTTCAAAGAGCAAGAGCAGTAAGAGTACCGTTACCGGCAGCAGTTCGGGAAGCTCCAAGAAGACCGACGAAAAGGGCAATACGATCCTGATGACGCAGAAGCAGCGCGAGAAGAGGTTTAAATCCAAGACGAACCCGAAGCGCGGCGAGAAGATTCCCAATGTGATATACAAGCCTAACTATCTCGGATTCACATATGCCGATTTCTCTACTTGTAATTCCTATAATTCCGAGAACGGACTCGGCGGACGCCCGATATATCTTCTCGGAACGATCATGGACATAGAGAAGGTATACGAGAACAACATTTATTACGGTGTTGCGATAATGGTCAACGACTGTGACGGATACCAGTGGTACATGAGAGCGGACATCGCCAAGAATAAATATGAGATATTCAAGAACGCGTTCCTCGGAAAGGCCGGCTACATATACGGATTCTACTCGGGATACTCGGGAGTGACGAACCGTCCGATGATGGATGTGACCGTTATCCACTTAAACGGCCTGACACCTATAAACGTTGCATATTATCAGATGTGATAAGACTCAGAACTGAAACTTTACTATGATAAATAATAATAAGAGACTTCTCCGTTCGGGGAAGTCTCTTTATTGTTCTACAGGCGCATCCGGTTCCTCTTCAGGCTCCTTTATGTATTCGTCGAGCATCCTCTGCAGATCGGCACGGCTGACGGGCCTCGGTATTATATTGGAAACTCCCTCGGGCAGCTTCGATTCGATCGCCGCTTTTTCCGAAGGTTCCGCAAGATACACGATCGGAACGTCTGCCAGTTCCCGGTAGGATTTGATTATATCGAGCACTCTTCTGGTTGACATAACATTCAGATAGCAGTCCATGAATATGATATCGGGTACTCTTGTATTAAGGTAAAATATCGCATTCTTGGGATTATCGAATATCTCAACATCAAAATCACGCTGGAGATAGATCTTCATCAGATCCAGCGTTGAGAAATCATCATCTATTATAACTATCGTGTGTCTGTCGGTTTCAGCCTTCTTCGGTTTGATATCGGGAGAGACCATATGGTCGGTCGCAAACATAGTGGAATCCGGAGCCCCATACGGAGAAGCCGGTCCCGATGAAAAAGAAGGTGATCCCGAATTACCGTCTACCAGATTGGAAAGCTGTAAGAAAATATCGTCATCCATTGCCTGTTTTCCTCGTTAAGAATAATATCATAAACTTTCGAAATGTGACAATAAAAAAATTTTTTCTAAAAACCTATTGACATACTAGGTGAAATGAGTTATCATCCTCTCAATCCAACAAGAGAAAGAAAGGAGAGAATATTATGAAAAAGAATATCATTAAAAAGTTGTTGGTAAGCGCAGTGGCAGCAGTACTCGGTCTCGGAGCGCTTACAGGATGCACGGGCGTGCAGCCGGCAGGTGGCGCGGATGCATCAAAAGGAGATGCAGTCTACAGGACACTTGATGAGATCAAGCAGAGCGGCAAGATAAACATCGGTGTATTTTCCGACAAGAACCCGTTCGGTTATGTGGATGAGAACGGAACATATCAGGGATACGATGTTTACTTCGCAGAGAGGATCGGTAAGGATCTCGGAGTCGAGATCAACTACGTATCAACAGAAGCAGCGAGCAGGGTTGAGTACCTAGAGACAGGTAAGGTCGATATAATCCTCGCCAACTTTACCGTAACAGATGAGAGAGCGGAAAAAGTTGACTTCGCACTTCCTTATATGAATGTTGCGCTCGGTGTTGTGTCACATGAGGATAACGTGATCGAGAGCCTCGACCAGGTAAAGGGTGATGACCAGATCATCGTCATCTCCGGAACTACCGCAGAGACGTACCTCGAGAAGAACTATCCCGATATCAAGCTTCAGAAGTTCGATACATACGCTACGGCCAAGACTTCATTCGAGAACGGCACGGGCGTTGCATGGGCAAACGACAATACGGAAGTTATCGCATACTCACTTGAGAATCCCGGATATGTCGTAGGTATCCCTTCACTCGGAAGCCAGGATACCATCGCACCCGCTGTATCAAAGGGTAACTCTACACTTCTTGACTGGCTCAATGAGGAGATCAAGACACTCGGCGGTGAGAACTTCTTCCATGCCGATTATGAAGCAACACTTATAGACACTTACGGAAAAGATTACGAGGATACACTTGTTGTTGAAGGCGGACAGGCAGCTGTAGCCGCATCTGCTGAGAACACAGGCGACGCATCAAAGCTCGACATCAAGCCCGGTAACGGCGAGACGATCAAGATCGCGGCTTCACCCGTTCCCCACGCTGAGATCCTTGCAAAGGCAGCAGAGATCCTGAAGGATTACGGATACAATCTCGACATCGTTGAGTTCGAGGATTATGTACAGCCGAACCTTGTAGTAGAGTCGGGCGAGTTCGATGCGAACTACATGGAGCACATCCCTTACCTTAACAGCTTTAACGAGGAGCAGGGAACACATATCGTAGATGCGGGCGACATCCACTATGAGCCGTTCGGTATCTACCCCGGTAAGAAGAAGAGCCTTGACGAGATCGCGGACGGCGACAGCATCGCGGTTCCGAACGATACGACAAACGAGGCAAGAGCGCTTCTCCTCCTCCAGGATAACGGCCTCCTTAAGCTTAAGGACGGCGCAGACCTTACGGCTACCGTAAACGATATCGCAGAGAACCCTCACAACATCAAGTTCGTTGAGCTTGAGGCAGCTCAGGTCGCAAGAGTCGTTAACGAAGTCGAGTACGTTGTCCTTAACGGTAACTATGCTCTTGAAGCAGGTTACTCGGTAGGAAAGGATTCGATCGCATACGAGAAGAGCGATTCCGTTGCTGCCAAGACATACGTTAATATCATCGGCGTATACCAGGGCAACGAGAACTCCGACAAGATCAAGGCTCTCGTGGCAGTACTCCGCTCGGATGACATCAAGCAGTTCATCACCGACAAATACGACGGCGCCGTTATCTTCTTTGAAAAATAACGAAAATGTATTAAAATGTGCGGGAGGGCATTTCGCTCTCCCGTATTTTTATGGAAAACGTAAAGTGCGGGCAAGTTAACAACAACCGGAGAAATACGTTATGAGCATTATTGAGATCAGAAATCTTACGAAGAAGTTCGAGGTGGAAGGCCATACCGTCACGGCACTCGACGGCGTCAGCCTTTCGATCGAGAAAGGGGATGTGTTCGGCATCATCGGAATGAGCGGTGCCGGCAAGAGTACGCTTGTGCGCTCCATCAACTATCTCGAGAAACCGTCGGAAGGCGTTGTCCTCATCGACGGGGTCAACATGGAGGAGCTGTCCGAGAAGGAGCTTCGCAAGAAGAGGAGCGGGATCGGCATGATCTTCCAGAACTTCAACCTCCTCGAGCAGAAGAACGTCATCGACAACATATGCTTTCCTCTCGAGATAGCCGGCAGGAAGAAGAAAGAAGCCAGAGAGCGGGCCAGGGAACTCCTCCGGCTCGTAAGTCTCGAGGATAAGGAAAAATCATATCCGTCGCAGTTATCGGGAGGCCAGAAACAGCGTGTGGCTATAGCGAGGGCTCTTGCGACCAATCCGCAGATCCTTCTGTGCGATGAGGCGACAAGCGCGCTCGATCCGCAGACAACGGCATCGATACTCGGGCTCCTGCGTGAGATAAACGAGAAGTTCGGTATAACGATAGTGATCATAACCCATCAGATGTCGGTCGTTACCGATGTGTGCAAAAAGGTCGCGATAATAGACAGCGGAAGGCTCGTGGAATCCGGAGATGTCGAGCAGATATTCAAGGATCCGAGATCGGATGCGGCCAAGGAACTCATATCCGGCAGGGAGATCAGATACACTCCGCTTCCGGCTCTTCATGCCGAGAGGAAGATCAGGATAGTGTTCCAGGAGAATTCGGCATATGAGCCCGTTATAGCGAATACGATATTAAAGTTCCAGGTTCCCTTAAATATCCTTCGGGCCGATACGAGAAACGTAAACGGCAAGGCTGTCGGAGAGATGATCCTTGGGCTCCCCGAAGGAGAGGATATCCAGAACAGTATAATCGAACATATAAAGGGCAGCGGATTAACGGTAACGGAGGTGACTGAAGAATGAATTCACAGGTAATACAGATGCTCCTCGAGGGCATAAGGGATACGCTCTACATGACGTTCGGATCGGTCATAATCGGCTACTGCTTAGGGCTCCCGCTCGGAATACTCCTCTTTGTTTCAAACGATAAGGGACTTCGGCCCAACAAGGCGATATACCGCGTGTGTGATTTTATCATCAATATAATAAGATCCATACCGTTCCTGATACTGCTGATCCTGCTCATACCGTTCACGAGGATGATCGTGGGCCAGAGCTACGGTTCCACCGCGACGATAGTGCCGCTCGTAATATGCGCAGCTCCGTATATCGCAAGGGTTGTGGAATCCTCGCTCAACGATGTTGACACAGGCGTCATCGAGGCAGCCAAATCAATGGGTGCGAGCAACATGCAGATAATATTCAAGGTGCTCCTCGTCGAGGCGAGGACATCGCTGATGACCGGATTTACGATAACGACGGGACTCCTCCTCGGGTACTCCGCGATGAGCGGAACAGTCGGCGGCGGCGGACTCGGAGATATCGCGGTCAGATACGGATACTACAGATGGCAGACCGACATCATGCTGATCACGGTCGCTCTGCTTGTCATCATATTCCAGATCATCCAGAACGTCGGAACCGGAATATCGATGAAGTTTGACAGGAGAAAAAGATAGGACCCGTCATGGATCTCGAAGTCATACGTTCATATATGCCCCTTTACACGGAGGCTTTCATACTGACTGTAAAGATCGGCTGGATCGGGATCGCGCTCTCGCTTGTGATAGGCGTGCTCACGGCGTTTGCGATGCATTTTCGCGTGCCGGTTCTGGCAAAGATCGCGAAAGTGTATGTGGAACTGTTCCGCAACACTCCGCTTCTCGTTCAGCTGTTCTTCATATATTTCGCACTTCCGAAGATCGGGATATCGATGCCGGCCGAAGTGTGCGGCGCTCTCGGGCTCGGGCTTCTCGGAGGAAGCTACATGGCAGAGGGATTCCGCAGCGGGCTTGAGGCGATACCCGTATCACAGACGGAAAGCGCGATGGCGCTCGGAATGGTCAAACGCCAGATGTTTGCATCGGTGATCTTTCCCGAAGCGCTGTCCTTAAGCGTCCCCGCGATAGTTGCGAATGTGATCTTCCTGCTCAAAGAGACGAGCGTGTTCTCGGCGATCAGCCTGATGGATCTGATGTTCACCGCAAAGGATCTGATCGGACTGTATTATGACACGACCGAAGCGCTGTTCATGCTCGTTATGTTCTATATCGTGATGCTGCTTCCGGTATCGCTTATCGGAAGAGTGCTTGAGAGACGCTCGAGATTCGCGTCGTTCGGAGCATAGGTTATGGGATTTGAAGTTCTGTTAAAAGGAAATAACATGATGCGGCTCCTCGAGGGAGTCGGCGTCGCGCTGAAGATAAGCCTGATATCCGTTGCGATATCTATCGTGCTCGGAGTCGTCATCGGCGTGCTCGTTGCACTCAAGAACCGCGTTGTGACCGGCATCTTCGGGGTCTATCTTGAGATCGTCCGGATAATGCCGCAGCTCGTTCTTCTGTTCATCGTGTACTTCGGAACGACGAAAGCACTCGGGATCAACATGTCCGCGGAAGCCGCGAGCTTGATCGTGTTCTCGTTCTGGGGCACGGCCGAGATGGCAGACCTTGTAAGAGGCGCGCTTGCCGGGATCCCGGTCATACAGTACGAAGGCAGTATGTCACTCGGAATGAGCACCGTTCAGACATACAGATACGTCATCGTTCCGCAGATAGTCAGAAGGATGATCCCGCTGTCCATCAACCTGATCACGAGGATGATCAAAACGACGAGTCTCGTCATGATGATCGGTATCGTTGAAGTGCTCAAGGTAGGGCAGCAGATAATAGAGGCGAACAGAAAATCATCACCGAACGCGGCTTTCGGCGTGTTCGCAACGGTATTCCTGCTGTATTTTCTCGCATGCTGGCCCATAAGCATGCTGGCGGGATATCTTGAGAAGAAATGGGAGAACTGAGAATGGATGAGATCTTAAAAGTAAACGGGATAACAAAGAGATTTGAAGATATAGTCGTGTTCGAGAACCTGAGCCTTACGGTAAAAAAAGGCGAGGTCGTTGTCATCGTCGGACCGAGCGGCTGCGGGAAGAGTACGTTCCTGCGTTGCCTTAACGCACTTGAGGATATACAGGAGGGCGAGATCACGCTCGACGGCGAGAACATCAGGCGCAGCAGTAAGGATATAAGTAAGATAAGGGAGAAGATCGGGATGGTGTTCCAGAGCTACGATCTGTTCCCGCATCTGACGATACTGCAGAACATCACACTCGCTCCGATAAAGGTCAAGAAAAGATCCAGGGACGATGCCGAGAAGGAAGCGCTCGAGCTTCTTGAAAGAGTCGGACTCCTCTCGAAGAAGGACAATTATCCGAGACAGCTCTCCGGCGGACAGAAACAGAGGGTAGCGATAGTGCGCGCCCTGATCATGCACCCCGAGATACTGCTCTTTGACGAGGTCACAGCGGCACTCGATCCCGAGATGGTCAAGGAAGTGCTCGATGTCGTTCTCTCACTTGCAAGGGAAGGCAGGACGATGATCATAGTCACCCATGAGATGCAGTTCGCGAGAGCCGCAGCCGACAGGATGATATTCATTGACGGGGGTAAGATCGTTGAAGAGGGTGAACCGAAGGAATTCTTCGAACACCCCAAAACAGAAAGGCTGCAGAAATTCCTGCAGACCTTTACATACGAAGAGGATTAAAGCTGCGATCACACGAGATCGCTGATCTTCCTGTTCTCGAAGAAATCACTTTCTATTTTGTACAGTTCCTCCCACATTCCGACTGTCTTGCATTTGGAACGTTTGGGACACTTCTCGGCACCGTCGGCAAGACAAGCAACGGGTGCTATCGATCCTTCCATGAGCTTTAACACTTCACTGACCGATACTTCGTCGGCGCTCTTTTTGAGCCTGTAGCCGCCGTGCTTTCCGCTCGCGCCTTCTATGAGACCGCCTTTTACAAGATCCTTGACGATTATCTCAAGGTATTTCTTCGAAATATCCTGTCTCTCTGCAATATCCTTGAGCGGTATAAAATCACTGCTGTCATGCGCTGCCAGATCTATCATGAATCTGAGGGCATATCTTCCTTTTGTCGATACCATAAATTTCTTGCTCCTTTAATCCTCACCTATTATAATGCAAGGTAAGTAGGTAAATCAATACCGAAAAGAAGCCGGGGGCTGAAGATCCTTTAACTTCGCGGTGATCTCTTCGTCGATCGCATACCAGCGCTGAACGGTGTTCTCGAGGAAGAAGTAGTGCTTCACGTAAAAGCACGTGAGCACGAACGAGATCACAAATAAGGGAAGAGAAGCCGGAAGAGAATCCGGCGCAAGGAGGATCAGGCCGACAGAAAACAGCATAACGATACCGATCGTTATCATGACGATCAGATGTACAAGGCGCTCATGCATGAGCCAGGTAAGCTTCTTCTCATGTTCCGACAGGATGAATTGAAGCTCACCGGCCGGCAGGGCGCCTTCTATCTGCCCGCAAACTTCACTCTCGTGCAGTTTGCACCATTTTGTCACGTTGATCCCATACTTCGCTTTCATAGTGACCTGTATTATAACATAAATACCGTTATCATGTTCGATAAAAGTGCGATAAATATGCAATCAGATGTTGTACGCGCGGATTTTGTGTAGT
>JAFZRD010000050.1 GCA_017620055.1 Lachnospiraceae bacterium | reverse complement strand
AGAGGTCCATGGATATCAGATTCAGTATTGTCACGATCTGTTATAATGCGGCGGACATTCTGCCGGTAACGCTCGACTGTGTTCTTGCGCAGGAATACGGGAACTTTGAATACATAATCCAGGACGGGGATTCCTCCGACCGCACCCCACAGCTTATAGAAGAATACAGGGACAGATTTGCCGCAAAGGGTATCGACCTTAAATACAACCGCGAGCCGGACGGAGGCATCTATGATGCGATGAACAAAGCCGTCGCATCGGCCAATGGAGAGTACGTCAACTTCATGAACGCGGGCGACTGCTTCTACGATGAGAACGTCCTGACAAACGTGGCCGCATCGGTCGGAAGATACCGAAACGCTTCAAATGATGACGGACCGGATATTATCTACGGCGACTGCGTCGTCTATGAATACGGACGATTCTACAGATTCCCCAAATCACTTGAGAATATAGAGGAGAACATGCCGTTCTCGCACCAGAGTGTGTTTGCGAAGACGCAGTGTCTGCGCGAGGATCCGTTTGTTACCGGATACCGGTACAGCGCGGATTATGATTTTCTGCTGACGATGCATGATAAGAAGAAGCGGTTCCTCGACGCGGATACGATAATCTGCATCACGACCGCGGACGGGACGAGCAGTGTCAACTATCACGACACGCTTATGGAGAGCGCCGAGATAAGAAGATCACACGGCCTCTTTCATCACTCTGAGGCGGAACTTGCCCGTACCGAGAGAATGCTTCGTATCAAGCAGTTCGTGCTCGATCATTTTCCCGTGGCAGTCAGAAGATTCATAAGAGGATGGCAGATAGAAAAAAGGGGTCAGAATATTGACGTAAATGTTCCTAAATGGTTTGAAATATGGTATAATTGATGCGTTTTCAGCCGTATATTACAGCAAAGGAATAAATATATACACGAAAGGACAAAGAGAAGATGCAGAAAAAGGCTAAGATCAGTATCGTATTAACGTTGATCATCACCGGCGTTGTTCTGGTCGGTATGGTAGCGGCGAGCGTTGCATATTTCGGTATGCAGCTGCAGAGCGCCACCAAAGAGGATGAGGAGATCTACTTCGATCATCTTTATTCCATCAGTGAGAAGCTCATCAATGCGGACAGGGATTTCTACCAGTCCATGATGGGTGCGATACAGTACAAGAACGTATCGGAAATGCCGGCTGATATTCCTGCCGATCAGATCCAGATGTTCCTCGATCAGTATTATGATGATTATCAGAGCAACAAGGAACAGGTCATCGAGCGTGTTAACCAGTCGCATGAGATCGCGAGCAAGGAAGCGAGCCTTTATACCGGAACGGTCCTTGACACCAAGAACTTCGACCAGCTGTATCAGGATTTTATGGCGAATTACGATACATGGGAGAAGTCCTATGATATCAAGAGCGGAGCCGGAGACTATACGCTGTTCATACAGAACTTCGAGACCGCAAGGGATTCGATCTCCGAGATGACCGATATCACTGAAGAGTGGGCCAAGAAGGAAAAGGAAGTTCACGAAAAAGAGATCAGAACGAGCATTATCACGAGCATCGTGATCTTTGCGGTGATCACACTCGTAATACTTGCGGCCATCGTTGTGGTTCTCCGCAAAATGCGCATGTCCATCAAATATGTCGTTGAATCCGTCGACAATATGGCAAACGGCGACTTCGTAACGCAGATCGAAGACGAGAGCATGTTCAGCGAGTTCAATGAAGTAGAACTTTCGATGGAGAGCATGAGAGAGCATCTTCAGAATTCACTCATAAGTGTCGTTAATGCTGCGGATTCCGTTAACAACAAAGCGGGAGATGCCAAGAACAGCATTGCCAATTCCGAAGAGAATACAGGAAACATTTCAATGGCGGTCGGCGAACTTGCACAGGGTGCTATGTCCATGGCTGAAGATGTTCAGGTTACGGCAGGTATCACGGGCGAGATCGGTGACAGCATAGATAAGGTTCAGGCCGCTGCAGAGAGCAACCTCGAGAGAGTAACGGCCCTTTATGAGGAATCAGTCGGACTCCAGAAACAGCTTGAGGGAATCAAGAAGGCCGATGAGGCTACAAATATCAAGGCAGGTCAGGTTGCCGAATCCGTAGGCAAGACAGCAGAAGTTGTTGAAGAGATCAGCAAGGCTGCAGAGGGCATCATCTCGATCGCCAACCAGACGAACCTCCTCGCACTCAACGCTTCGATAGAGGCAGCGAGAGCCGGTGAAGCGGGCAGGGGATTTTCGGTCGTTGCAGACAACATCAAGAATCTTGCCGAGGAATCGAACCAGATGGCAGGCGAGATCACGCAGATGCTTTCAACGATAACCCAGTACTCGAACGACAACAGGACACTGACGACAAGCATCAAGGAGGCAACTGTCAGCGAGGCTCAGGCTCTCGAAGAGATGACGGCTTCATTCGACAAGATGTTGGGACTGCTTACCGAGACAGAGAACGGCAACAAGGAGATCGCAACTCTGGTGGAGACGATGACCGAAGGCAAGAACAGGATCCTTACATCGGTCGAGTCGCTGTCAAGTATCTCGGAAGAATATGCTGCATCGACACAGGAGACAAATGCATCGATCACACAGCTTACGGCGAATATGTCAGAAGTCGTTACCGGAGCGGAGGAGCTCAATTCGATCTCAACGCAGCTTCGTGACAACGTTGCATTCTTCAAAGTTAACTGACAGACAGATAAATAAATGCTCATAGGAAATATATATTCTATTACCGGACTCGTGAGCGCATGCGTGTGCTTTGCGATCTTAAGTTCGAATAACAGAATATACGAAAAAGATAATGTTATAAGGAGCTATTTTTCGTTCCTTCTTATCAACCTTATCTTCTGCAATCTTGTGGATTCACTGTGGGGATTCATGAACACGCGGGCCTTCTATATCGGAAGGACCGCTTTTGTGGTTGTGTCGTTCCTGATCCATTTGACGGTCATATTCTCTGTGGCATGCTGGTGCATATTCGTGACATGCTACTTCGGGTTCAAGGAATCACGCCTCATCATGATCCTTCAGTGCATTCCGCTCGCAGCCGCGGTTGCACTGCTGATATCCCAGCTGGCAATGGATACGGTGTTTGTCATTGATGAGGCCGGCAACTATTCTTCGGGACCGTTGCGAAGCTGCATTTTCTACATACAATACAGTTACTATATCATCGCATTTCTCAAGGTAGCGTACTTCCTCATTAAAAATCACAAACAGCTCGGACTTCGCTACAAGCTGCTCGTTTTAGGCTGCACGATCATACCGACCGGTTTTGCGGTGCTCCAGTATTTCTATCCCGACGCCCCGTATACGATACTCGGTTTCATGTTCTCCGTAGTTGTGGTCTTCAACGGGATGATGGTCATAGAGAAGCACAGAAGATCACACCGGTTCGAGACTATCTCAAAGGAAAGTTACATGACGCTTGAAGCGGTTTCTTTCGGGTATGAAGCACTTGCTCTTATAGATATCATTACCGGCAAGTATAACGTGATCAAATCAACTCCTTATGCCGATTCGGTCATAGATACCAAGATGCCGATACGTGATCTGCTGCTAAAGGTATTTGTTGATGCCGCGGAACCCGAGTTCAAGGAGGAGATGGAGGGCTTTATCGATCTGTCCACGCTTCCCGTGAGGATGGTGAACCGCCGTACCGTGAGCATGCAGTACAGGTCGCAGGGCATCGGATGGAGCATAGTCAGCTTTATTGCGGCTGACCGCGATGAGACGAGAAGACTGAAGAAGGTCGTTCTCTCACTTCAGTCGATAGATGAACACAAGAAGAAGGAACAGGAATACGAGGATGCGCTATCGAGGGCGTACAGGAACGAGAACGCGGTACTTGCGGAACTGATCAAGATGCAGTCGGTCGGTGTGGTCGCATCGGATGAGGACAGAAAGGTGCTCGTGGCCAATGATGTCATTCTGGAGATGTTCGGCCGTACCGGCATAGATCCGGTCGGAATGGATGTGTTCGAGCTCTGGAATTCAAAGGACTTCTCATTCACGGATGAGATCAAGGAAGAGTATTACCGGATTGAAAAGGAAGGCGGGGAGTTCACGTACGAGACCGAGTGCGCACCGGAGGACGAAGAGGTCCGCTATTACAAGGCCGATGCGAAGAGAGTCGACCTTCTGGACGGCTCGAAGGTCATGGTCACCTGTTATACCGATATAACGCAGAGCAAGCATCTTGAGGAACAGCTTCGAATGCTTTCCGAAACGGATTCCCTTACGAGGATCCCGAACAGACGATGCGGCGAGTCGCAGATAAAGCTCCTGATGGAGGAAGGCATTCCCGGTATATACTGTCTGCTCGACATAGACGGTTTCAAGAAGATCAACGATACGCTCGGCCACCAGGCCGGCGACGATACGATAGTCGCTGTAGCCAATGCGATAAAAGCAAGCTTCAGGTCAAACGATATATTCATGAGACTCGGAGGCGACGAGTTCGCGATATACATGAGAGGTGTTGTCAAACCCGAACTTGCCAGGATCAGGATCGCAAGGCTGTTTGAGAACATCGCGAGGATAGAACTCGACAGCGTTCCGAAGGGATCGATATCGATCAGTCTCGGTGCGGTCATAGTGCGTGACCGGGACGGCGTTATCGATGAAGACTATATATCCGTTTACAAACGTGCCGATGCCGAGATGTACAAATGCAAGGGCAGGACCGGATCGAGCATGTCAATAGAAGAGGGAACAGGTAATGAAGAATCCTAAAAGAGTAGTCAGTTACATCAAGAACAATCTGTGTGAAGTCAAGCACACGACACTCAATCCCGAAGGGCCCGGTGTTGTGCGTATCCATATGGTGCCGCCCAAGTATGACGGGCCGGAACCGGTCGGAAGCGTTGTCATATTAAACGGTCAGGATATTATCCCGATAGGTGTGTCATGGGCGGTGCTGTTGTCACTCCTGATCGATTCCGTGAACGAATACCACGGAAGGCCGATCACCGAAGAGGATACGAAGAAGATCGTTGAATCCACGGTTAATGAGGCGCGCCGCATATACCGTTTCCTTCCGAAGTTCGTCATCAGGAAGGACATCTTCAGGATCATGAACACGTTCAAGCAGATCGCATACGGAGAGAAGCCTGACGAGGAGATCCAGTACATAAACATAAGCGAGTACGCCGACAACATGAGGGCTCCGCACAGGATGGATCTTCTCGTGTCCGCGATGGAAAAGGGCAGCGCATGGAACTGTAACCAGAAGTGCGTGCACTGCTATGCGGCCGGACAGACCCAGGCAGCTGAGGAAGAACTGTCCACCGAAGAGT
>JAFZRD010000049.1 GCA_017620055.1 Lachnospiraceae bacterium | reverse complement strand
TCCTTGAGAGAGCGTTGTCCGTGGACTTCTCATCGCGTCCGAGAATCCTGGCGATGTCCGTATATTCAAGCCCCGTCAGGCGAAGGTTGAATACTTTACGTTCAAAATCACTTAAGCTGTCATATATCTTCTGCTCGAGACGTTCCGTCTGCTCTTTATCAATGACCATGTCTTCGGGACTCATCCCGGCCTGCGCGAGCAGTTCCGGTATGTTCGCGCCTTCGCCCGGATCTCCCTTTCCGGTCTCATCCTCATAAATTGATACATAAGAATTGAGCGGTGCATGTTTCTTGCGGTTCTGTGCCTCGACAGCCTTGTACATCTGCCTTGACACACACAGGTCAGCAAATGTATAAAAGCTCGCATCACGTCCGGCATCGTAGTCACGTACAGCCTTGTAAAGACCGATCATGCCTTCCTGGATAAGGTCCTCCTTATCGGCACCCAGGATGAACATGCTCCCGGCTTTCCTGCGGACAAGTTCTTTGTATTTTTCGATTATATAGTCGATGACCTTACCGTCACCGTCACGAAGTGCGATGATCAGTTCTTCATCGGAGAGATCGGTGTAATTCATGCCCTTTGCCTAACCACCTCATACATCAAAATGCCTGCTGCCACTGATGCATTAAGCGAGTCAATGTCTCCCTTCATCGGGATCGCGCATACATAGTCGCATTTCTCCTTGACAAGGCGGCTTACTCCCTCGCCTTCGTTTCCGATCACAAGTCCGATCGGTCCCTTGAGATTGACGTTGTACATAGCCTCACCATCCATGTCGGCGCAGGCGAACCAGATACCCTGTTTCTTGAGGTCTTCTATAGTTCTTGTCAGGTTCGTGACCTTGGCTACAGGCGTATAGTTAAGCGCTCCGGCGCTTGTTCTTGCAACCGTGGCCGTCAGCCCCACCGCACGGTTCTTCGGGATTATGACGCCGTGCGCACCGGCCAGATTGGCACTTCTTATTATCGCACCGAGATTGTGCGGATCCTCGATATTATCAAGCAGCACAATGAACGGATCCTCACCTTTCTCCCTGGCCTTTGCAAGAATATCGTCAACCTCGGCATACTCGTAGGCCGCACACCTTGCGATGACACCCTGGTGATGCCCGGTCTCGCTCATATGATCGAGCCTGTCCTTGTCGACAAACTTGACAGGCACATCTCTCTTCTTTGCCTCGCGCTTGATCGTCGATACAGGGCCGTCATTGCAACCGTCAAGAATGAAAAGCCGATCGATCGGCTTTCCTGCTCTTAATGCCTCCGTTACGGCATTTCGTCCTTCAATTGTGAATTCTTCGTATGCCATGTTTTCTTTAAACGATGCTCAGTCCAGATGATCTATTGATTCCTTGACCAGGTTCACCACCCGGTCCATGTCTCCGCGCAGGTACAGGAATCCGATGAGTGCCTCAAGGCCCGTGGCCTTGCGATAGTCACCGATCGGCGCGTTCTTGGCCGATGTCGGTGAATTGGCGTTCCTGCCGCGTTTGTATACAGCGATCTCTTCGTCCGTGAGAAGCCCGTTATCGAGCAGATGATCGACCGCTTTTGCCTGGCTGACCGCCTTTACATATTTCACGGCCTTTCGGTCAAGTGAATTAGCCGGACAGTTTCCGCGAAGCGTGACCACACTCTTTGCTACCGCACCGTAAATGCTGTCACCGATAAATGCGAGAGCAAGCGGTGAATACTGGCCCGGATCGCTCCCTGTAAGACCGAATTGTTCTTTGATCCTGTCTATCATTATTTACTGTCTTTCCCACAGAACCCCTTCGCGGGTATCCTTGAGGACGACCCCTTCGGCCAGAAGCTGAGCCCTGATCTCATCCGCGAGTGCGAAGTTCTTCTCTTTCTTGGCTGCGGCCCTCTCGGCGATCTTCTCTTCCACATGCGCCACAAATGCGGGATCTTCACCGGCGTGATCATTTCCGTCCCCCGAAGCTGAAGTGCCTGCACCCGGTCCGGAAACAGGCTCTAGGAGCTTTAGTCCCAGAACGTAGTCAAAATCACCTATCACGGCTCTCTTCGTCGCCCCGTTCGCATCCGACTTGAGCACGTCATACACAAGTGTTAAGCCCATAGCGGTGTTGACATCGTTTCCGACGACTTCGGCGAACTTGTCATGCCATTCTTTTTTTGCAGCCTCATCGACCGGACCGTCGTCAGCTAGTGCGGCGATGCGATTTTTAAGTTTCTTATATGTCTGCGCAGCCTGATCAAGTGCCTCATACGAGAACACGAGCGGCTTGCGGTAGTGGCTCTGCAACGTGAACAGGCGGTACACGATTGGATCGTAGCCCTTTTCCTCAAGGAGCGATACGGTCAGAAACTCGCCTTTTGACTTGCTCATCTTACCCGTCTCATCGTTAAGATGGTGCACATGGAACCAGTAATTACACCATTTATGGCCCGTGTAAGACTCAGACTGTGCGATCTCGTTCGTGTGATGCGGAAAGATGTTGTCAACGCCGCCGCAGTGGATATCCATATACTCCCCGAGATGCTTCATGCTGATGCACGAACACTCGATATGCCAGCCCGGGTAACCTACGCCCCAGGGGCTGTCCCATTTTAACGCCTGGTCTTCGAACTTTGATTTCGTAAACCACAGGACAAAATCATTCTTGTTCCGTTTATTCTCATCCTCGGTGACATCGTCCCTCACACCGACCATGAGCTCTTCCTCGCTCTGATTGCCGAACACATAGTATTCCTTCAGCTTCGAAGTATCAAAGTAGACGTTCTCTCCGGCCTTGTACGCATAGCCTTTTTCAAGCAGAACCTCGATCATATGGATGAACTCGGGAATGCAGTTTGTCGCAGGCTCAACCACATCGGGTGTCTTGATGTTCAGTTTTGCGCAGTCGGCAAAGAACGCGTCCGTATAGAACTTCGCGATCTCCATAACAGTCTTGTGTTCACGCTTTGCGCCTTTGAGCATCTTGTCCTCACCCGTATCGGCATCAGAAGACAGATGGCCTACATCCGTGATGTTCATGACACGCTTGACGTCGTAACCGCTGTATCTGAGAAGTTTCTCAAGCACATCCTCCATCAGGTAGCTCCGAAGGTTCCCAATATGCGCGAAATGGTAAACAGTAGGCCCGCATGTGTACATGCCGACCTTTCCCGGAGTGTTCGGAACAAATTCCTCGACTTTTTTCGTAAGTGAATTGTATAATTTCATGACTCTTCCCCTGTTTATTTCCCGTCTTTCTTCTTTGCCTTCTTCTTGTCTTTCTTTTTTTCTTTTTTGTATTTCTTAGAAGCCTTACCGGTATCGGCAGCCGGGCAACCGGAACATCCCGCGCAGTCGCGTCCGGCTCCTATCGGAACGCTGTCCTCACAAAGCTCATCCACCGCATACAGCAGACACACAGCCTGCGAACTTATCCCTTCACCGCTTCCGGTAAACCCGAGTCCTTCCTCGGTTGTAGCCTTGACATTTACCTGTGAGATCTCGATACCGAGCGTCTTTGCGATATTCTCACGCATCGTATCAATGTAGGGTCTCATTTTTGGCCGCTGCGCGATTATCGTGGCATCGATGTTCTCGATGATGAAGTGATTTTCTTCCAGAAGATCCGCTACATGAGCAAGAAGTTTAAGCGAAGAGATACCTCTGTACTTCTCATCCGTATCCGGAAAATGCTTTCCGATATCACCGAGAGCCGCAGCTCCAAGCAGCGCATCCATTATCGCATGAAGCAGAACATCCGCATCCGAATGCCCCACAAGGCCCAGTTCATATGGTATCTCAACACCGCCGACAATAAGCTTTCTGTCCGGCCCGAGACGGTGCACGTCGTAACCCGTTCCTATCCGCATATGATTTTTCCTATTCCGCCTTAATATCAATCTTGGGATCAAACGCCGGCATAGGCTTTAATTTGAATACATTCGCCTTATGCTTTCTGTCAATGATCTCCTTCGTTTCGGGATCGTCGATCTCGCCTGTCCTTATATATCTGTCAAGAACCGCATACGTGAATCCGAGATTGTCTTCGTCGGTCCTGCCGCACAGTCCGTCGATCGGAGGCTTGTCAACGAGCACATCGGGAAGACCGAGCACCCTTCCGACAGCCTTGACTTCCTGCACCGTCAAATGCGAAAGAGGGGAAAAATCACCTGCCGCGTCTCCGTACCTCGTCGCATAACCTACCCAATCCTCAGACAGATTGCAGGTGTTGACGACCCTTCCGTTCATGCTCTGGGAAACCGCATAGAGCGTTGCCATCCTGATTCTGGGCGGAAGATTGATGATGCTCTGCTCCGCCAGGTCGAACGGTATCGCATTCTTAACGCCGTCGATCGCTTCCCCTACATTTATGACATATTTCTTTATCCCGAGATGATCGCACAGAAGGTGTGCCATATCGATATCCGCCTGCTCGCGGTTCGGCATCAGTACGCCGATAACACGATCCCTGCCAAGCGCCTCAACGCACAGGGCTGCGGCAACCGAAGAATCCTTACCTCCGGATATCCCGAGCACCGCGTTGCATCCTTTCCCGTTCTCCTCGAAGAAATCCCGTATCCACTTAACGCATTCGTCTTTTACTTTGCCAGCATCAAACATGAAACTGCCTTTCCGACATGGTCATTTATCAGACTTCTTAAGCCGCTTTACTTCGTCTTCGAGCATAAGCAGACGGCTTGTAAGCTCCGTATTTTCTTTCTTGAGAAGCGTGATATCTTCCTGGACCGGATCCGGAAGATCCGTCTGGTCGAGAGTCTCTCTGGGAATAGAAGTATCGCCACGCTTTATCACATGTCCCGGAACACCGACAACAGTTGAGTTCGGGGGAACTTCCTCGAGAACGACCGACCCGGCACCGATCTTGGAATTCTCGCCTATAGTAAACGAGCCAAGGACTTTTGCCCCCGCGGATATCATGACGTTATCGCATATGGTCGGATGACGCTTTCCGGTCTCTTTACCGGTACCTCCAAGCGTTACTCCCTGATAGAGCGTGACGTTGTCGCCTATTTCTGTCGTCTCGCCGATTATGACACCGATACCGTGATCGATGAAGAACCCGTCACCTATCTTTGCGCCGGGATGGATCTCTATGCCCGTCTTTCTGGCTGCACGCTGCGATATCCACCTTGCAAGAAAATAGTGTTTCTTCAGGTACAGCTTGTGCGCCAGCCGGTAATGCAGCATTACCTTGAACGACGGATACAGGAACACCTCCATGGCCGAATGAATGGCCGGATCGCGTTCCTTAACGATCGATATCTCGTTTTTTATCCTCTTTATGAAGCCCATGACGTATATTATAACCCTAAATCACCTTTTATAAAACCATTGATCTTTGTGATCGCTTTATCATAGATGGCTTTGTATTTCTCAACTTCTTCGTCCACCATGCCGGATACATATTCCTTTACGGTATCCTTCATGGTATTTGCAATGTCCTTAATGATCCCGGCAAGCACTTCAACTTCTTCGTCATCCATAGCCTGAAGAGTGTCCATTATCCCTTTTCCGGCGGCAACAGGCTCATCCTTCAGGTCGTTCAGGTCATTGACTCCCGATCCGCGGATTATCTCAAACAGTATCTCCACGAATTCCTGTCGCTTTTCATTGCTCATACCCGCTATCCACCGGTTAACCGATACATCCTTGACATACGCGCGTCTGTTTATCCCGGCTTCCTTCTTAAATGCCACACCGTCCACTACCCAGTTGAACGGGTTGTGCTGCAGGAGACCGATATTACGCGATCTTACAACCTCATAGTTTTCCTGGGTCTGCAACACCATTCCGACAACCGATGAACCCGGTACGGTCTTTCTTATCCTGTCTCTGATAATATCGAACTCTTTGCTTTCGAGAACTCCCTCGGCAAACCCCGGCCCGTCGTGCGAGTAAATGTCAGTTATCCTGTCACGAACGGAAGGATTGCACATCATCGAAGCGTAGACCGCGAGATTGCCGCCCTTTGAGTGGCCTCCGACAGTAATCTCTCCGCCGACGCGCGATGCCGCCATATTTAAGTACTGTACGGCCTTGGTCTGTGCCGGGACCGGCGTCATAAAGGCCATATTGAAGTCTTCTTTCCAGCCCGTGAGTGTCTCATCCGTTCCCCGAAACGCCACATATACAAAACCGTTCTCAAACACGCAGGTTATCGCCGAAAACTGGATCTCCCACTTGGGATCAACGATGTTGACATAGTCATGGAGCGCCACTTGAGCAAATCGTCTGCTTGCGATCATGGCCGTCAGCAGTTCCCTGTTCACCTTCTCAAATCTTGCGTCGGCGTACAGTTCCTCATACTCGGCGTCATCCGGCAGATCCCCCACGGACATCTCCCGCTCCTGTCCGTCCCTGTTCAGGATC
>JAFZRD010000048.1 GCA_017620055.1 Lachnospiraceae bacterium | reverse complement strand
TGTATTACTCCTTATGAAAATGAGAATTCGGAACCGTCCCTGATTCTCATTTTATGGTATAATATGCTTCAGATTTATTATATCACAAGGAGGTTTCATATGTTCTACGATGACAGGATTTGGATAGGTACTGCGGGCGACAGGAAGATTTCGATCATTCCGAAGATGGCGAACAGGCACGGACTCATCGCGGGTGCGACGGGAACAGGTAAGACGACCACACTGAAGGTGCTGGCCGAGTCGTTCTCAGATGCGGGAGTTCCAGTATTTCTAGCGGATATGAAGGGCGATCTGTCAGGCCTGTGCAAACCCGGCGAGAGCAGCGAGGACGTGAATGAGCGGATCCAAAGGTTCGGACTTGCCGAGACGGGATTTTCCTTTAAGGATTACCCGACGGCGTTCTGGGATATATACGGGAAGGACGGTATTTCGCTCAGAACTACCGTATCCGAAATGGGGCCTATACTTCTTGCAAAGCTCATGAACCTTAACGATACACAGGCTGATATACTTACATGCCTTTTTAAGATGGCGGATGACGAGGAACTGCTCCTTGTCGATATCAAAGACCTTAAGGCGATGCTCCAGTATGCGAGTGAGAATGCATCGGAGATCTCCGCAAAGTACGGTAATGTCACAAAAGCGAGCGTTGCGGCGATAATCCGTGGAGTTGTGGCACTTGAGGCAGCGGGCGGTGATAAATACTTTACGGAACCCGGCATCAACATACTGGACTTTACCAAGAAGTCGATCGACGGAAGAGGAACTATAAACATCCTCGACGGAAGGACACTTGCTTCCGATCCGACACTGTATACGGCATTCCTGCTGTATCTGATGTCGGAGCTCTTTGAGACGCTTCCCGAGGTCGGTGATCCGGAAAGACCGAAGATGATATTCTTCTTCGATGAGGCACACCTGATCTTTGATGACATCTCGAAGTCACTCCGCCAGAAGATAGAACAGGTTGTCAAGCTCATCAGAAGTAAGGGCGTCGGTATATACTTCTGCACACAGAATCCGAGAGATATCCCGGACGAGGTGCTCGCACAGCTCGGAAACAAGATACAGCATGCGCTTCACGCATATTCACCTGCGGAGGAGCGTGCGGTGAAGACGGCAGCCGATTCGTTCAGGTCGAATCCCGAGTTTGACACGAAGAAAACGATAATGGAACTCGGTGTCGGCGAGGCGCTCATATCGGTACTTGATGAAGAGGGTATACCCACGATCGTGGAGAGATGCAAAGTGCTCCCGCCCCAGTCGTTCATGGGCCCCGTATCCGACGGTGAGAAGGAACGCTCATACAAGGACAATCCTCTTTACGCGAAGTATAAGGATACGCAGGATCCCGATTCGGCATATGAGTTCCTTGAAAGGTTAAAGAGCCAGAAGGAAGAGACCGCCAGGAAAGAGGCGGAATCTGCTGCCGCACAGAAGGAAGCCGAAAAACAGGCTGCTCTGGAAGCAAAGGAAGCCGAAAAGAAAGCCGCAGCGGAAGCTAAGGAAGAAGCGGCAAAGAAGAAAAAGTACAAGAGCGCAGCAGGCTCTGTTGCAAGTTCCGCAGCCGGAACTATAGGCCGTGAAGTCGGTAAGACACTTGGCGGAAAGGTCGGAGGCAAATACGGTAAGACCCTCGGCGGGAACATATTTGCACAACTTGGCAGAAGTATAATGGGAACATTTTTCAAATGATATTTCCCCACTCTTTTTACGAAGATGAGATCAGATGCGATTATCTGATACCGTCAATGGTGAAGCGGACATGGGCAGCGCAGATTCAGATCATGGCTGACCTTGACAGCGCATGCCGGCGGAGCGGTTTCGAGTATTTTGCGGAATGGGGAACGCTTCTCGGCACGGTCCGTCACGGCGGATTCATCCCGTGGGATGACGATATGGATGTGTGCATGAAGCGCAGGGATTATGAGCGCCTGATCGCAGATCCGGCATCGTTTCTTCCCGATAACTATTCGATCGTCAACTACAGATCGAACCGCGATTTCAAACAGATGCTCTCAAGGATCGTATCGAGCGACCATTACAGGTTCGATCCGGAATATATGAAGAAGTATTCGGGTCTGCCGTTCGCACTCGGACTTGATATATTTCCTCTCGATTTCCTGACGGATGACGAGGAATACGAGCGGGACCGCGAGGAAAGAGCCGAGATGGTATTTCGTGTAGTTAACGAGCTCGCGGTTTATAACACGCCCCTCTCGACGCTATCGCGGGAGCTTGACAGGATTGAGAAGAGACTTTCCGTTAAGCTTGACAGAAAAGGAGATGTCCTCACACAGCTGAGGGATCTTCTCATGAAGATCTTCGGCGAAGTTGATGAGCCGGATGCGGCGTATATCACCATGTATCCGCTCTGGATGGGCAAACACATATACAGGTTCCCGGTCAGATACTACCAGAACTGCATCAGGATGCGGTTCGAGAATACCACGATACCGGTTCCCGTATGCTATGAAGATATATTAAAATGCAAATACGGAAGTTCGTTCATGACCCAGGTAAGATCAGGAGGTGCACACGAATACCCGTACTATGAAGATCATGTAAAAGTGCTTCGTGAACACTTCGGATACGAGTGGCCTTCATATAAGTTCAATGAAGGAGACGTATCCGAACCGCGTGAGCGGGCTGAGACGTTTGACGGTGGAACAGCCGTTTTCATCACGTATTCGCCGGAAGCGTTTGCTAACATGAGAAAGGTCGTAAAACGTTATATCAGGAAAGGATATGACGTAACGATACTTCCGGTGGAAAGATTTGAGATAGCACCGGATATGTCGGGCATTGTGCCGGCAACCGGAAACGAGCCGGATGAGTACTACACAGAAGGGATGGCAGGAGCAAAGATCACCCGCGATCCGCACATCCTTGACATGCATCCGAATGATATCGTTACCAATTTTCCCTACGACGAGTACAACCTTATCACTACGATCGACAGGAAGTATTATTCAAAGCAGCTTCGGGGTATATGTGACAGGCTCGTATATGTCCCTCCGTTTGAGGCAAGGAGTGTAAAGGCGGATGACGAGCGCGCCATAAAGCTCATGCCGCAATATGTGTGCACGCCGATGTGTATGGCCTGCGATGAGATAGTTCTCGGAAGCGAAGAGATGAAGGAACGGTACATAGAGTGCCTGACGCGGTTTTCCGGGGATAAGTACAAAAACGTCTTGGAGAAAAAAATAAGTGTTCTGACGGAGAGCACGGACCGCGAAGAAGCACCGCATACAGGCAGAAAAAGTATTCTCTTTTATGTGGGCCTGGCAACCTTCGCACAACACGGAGAGGCGGCTCTTGATAAGATCGCCGAAGTATTTGAGATATTTGATGCAAACAGTGATAAGGTGGACGCGGTATATCTCTTGCAGGAGGATCTTCTTGAGAATCTTCGCGGGTTGTATCCAGAACTGTATGAGAAATACGTGGCACGTGATTTTCGCCCCGAGGCGGATTACGTCGATACGGATATGATAGATGCATATTACGGGGAAGCTTCGGAATATGCGACCGAATTTGTAAATAACAGAAAGCCTGTGATGATCATGGCTGTGTAGAAAGGAAGGGATCATTATGGCACCCGATAACAGACCGGGAAGCAGAAAAAAGAATATCGTTGAAGGAGAAGCGAGTATCAAGAGACGCGGCAGCGGACTTGATTCAAAACCGATACAGAGCACGGGACATTCATCGGGATCGCGCCCGGGCGGCGGTGTGCGTGCCGGCGGAGGCATTGGGATCGGCACGATAATCATGGTCCTGGTGATAATCTTCTTCGTGATGAAGTTCGGTTCGTCGGACGAATATGACGGATATCCCGAAAATGCCGGACAGAACACGAACACGGGAAGTACGGAGTCGTTCGGAGGCGGTGATGCCGCAGGCGGACTTGCGGATGTGTTCGGAAGCCTGATCGGTGGATATTCGACAACCGAGAGTGATTATTCGTCATATGAGACAACCCAGGAGAGCAGCCCGGCGCAGCTTGATATGAACGTCGATCCGTCGGCGAGACAGAAGTATACGTCGATAATCGGACAGGGTGCGGATGTCGTAACGATCATGGTATATCTGTGCGGTACCGATCTTGAATCGAGAAGCGGGATGGGAACTGCCGATCTTCAGGAGATGGCGGCGGCGAATCTTTCGGATAATGTCAATCTGATAGTCTATACAGGCGGCTGCAAAAAGTGGAAGAACAACATAGTCAGCAGTAACGTCAACCAGATATTACAGATCAAGCAGGGTGGTGTGAAGATGCTCGAGGACAACATGGGAAAGGCTTCCATGTCGGATCCGTCCACCCTGACATCGTTCATAAAGTACTGCTCTTCGAATTTCCCAGCTAACAGGAATGAACTTATTCTCTGGGATCACGGAAGCGGATCGCTGTCGGGATATGCCTATGACGAAAAATATCCCCAAACGGGATCGATGA
>JAFZRD010000004.1 GCA_017620055.1 Lachnospiraceae bacterium | reverse complement strand
TTGTGGATCCTTCTGATACTCGTCAGAAGAAGCGCCATCGCATGTTCCGCAACCGCGTACGGTGAATACGCCGGAACCCTGACAACGTGTATCTTTCCGTATGCGTATTCGATATCGACATTGTTGTATCCCGCACAGCGAAGCGCGATGAGCCTGATACCGCACTTACCGAGCGCGTCGATGACATCGCGGTCAACGGCATCGTTTACGAACACACATACGGCGTCGTACCCGTTCGCAAGATTCACGGTATCTTTTGTCAGTTTCGTTTCATAGAATTTGATCTCAAATTCGTCATTAGCATTGGCCGCTTCGAACGACGCAATGTCATAATCCTTTGCATCAAAAAAGGCAATCTTTGTCTTCATATGCACACCTCTATCGAAGTTCGTTCATTTCCATTT
The DNA here is from genome assembly GCA_017620055.1 of Lachnospiraceae bacterium. Next base: position 8,778 of record JAFZRD010000004.1, on the reverse strand, counting down.
CAAGATCGTTCTGGAATTCGTCCTCGTCTTCTTTGCTTCCGTAATAATTCCCGTTATTGCATCCGATCTTCAGTCCCTTTTTGATCGGTGCAAGGAAAAATCCCATAAGAAGCCCGCACAGAAGAAAGAACAGAGAAAAGATAACGACGTCTTTAAGCCCGAAGATATGATTTTTCCAATTCTGCATAAATAAACCCTCCAATAATGGTATAAATACGATAATGATTATACCATATCGGAGGGAGCTTTGCGATGATCACACACGCTTTGACAGAAGATATGAACAGACATGCATCGCCTGCGGAAAATCACCGCTTTTGATCATCTCTTCCACCTCGGAAGCTGTGTGTGTTTTTACATTCAGAAACTCTGTCTCGTCAAGATCCTGACCCGAAACCTTGCGGCAGTTCCTTGCTGCGAATATGTAAGCATAGTTGTCCGCTATCGTCGCGTTTGAAGGAAGGTCCTGAAGATGGATCCATTCATCGGATTCATAACCCGTTTCCTCGCGAAGTTCCCTCTTTGCGGCAACAAGTGCGTCCTCCGCGGACATATCGCGAGAGCCGTACTGCTTGCCGTCACTGCGCTCGATACCACCGGCGGGAAACTCAGTCGTGACTCTCCCTATCCCCTGCCTGAATTGCCTTACGCAGATATAATCACCGGCTTCATCCGTTGCGACTATCACGACATAATCCCTGCGGCTGTATGTGTAGAACGGTTCAAAGACGCTCCCGTCCGGAAAACGGTACGCGCATCTTCTAAACTGTATCCATTCGTCATCGACTATGTTCTCGCTCCTAATTAGTTCCCACTCGAGCGGATCTTTTTTATTATTATCCATAGTAATTACCATAGTACTTTCCGTAGTATCTGCCGTAGTACTTACCGTAGTACTTGCCGCCTATCTCAACCTTGTTGAGTACGACCCCGAGTATGTTGCACTCCGCTTTCCTGAGCTGGTCGATGACCCTCTCGGCAAAGTTTCTTCCGATGGTCCTCGTCTGGACAATGAGCACAACACCGTCGCACTGTTTGGCAACAATGGCGCTGTCTATGACACTTCCGAGAGGCGGGGTGTCGATGATGATATAGTCAAACTGCTCCCTGAGAGTTTCTATCGCATGTTTGAAACGGTTGACACCGAGCAGTTCCGCAGGGTTCGGCGGTACCGCACCGGTAGGTATCAGGAACAGCCTCGGTATATTCGTCATGAATATGCACTCTTCAAGAGGCTTTCTTCCCGCTAGAAAATGCGCCAGACCGCCCGAAGTCTTGGACATCTGGTATCTTCCGTTGAGCACCGATTTACGCATGTCGGCATCGATGAACAGTACACGCTTTCCGGCCTCGATCATCGAGATCGCGAGATTGAACGAGACGGATGATTTTCCCTCTCCGGGTGCGCAGCTCGTGAATGCGATCACCTTGACATCATCCCCGCAGAAATCGATATTTGTACGGAGTGTCTTGTACGCCTCGCTGAGGCGAAAATCAAGTGTGATCTTCTTATTTATCGTTATCAGATTTCTTCCGTCATTAACTTCGTTACTCACTTCTTCTCACCCCTCTTCTGTTATGTCCGATATCGCTGTGACCCGCTTTCAGGACTTCCTCTGCAAGATCCTTATCAAGGCTCTGCGGCTCCTTCGGCTCCGCGAATTCCGATGCTTTGGCCTCCTTCATCAGTTTCGAAGCATCGGAGAGTGTCTCCGTCATGACGATATGTGAATGCGCCTGTACCTTCTTTTTCTTTTTGCCTTTGCCGGAATTGCTGCTGATCAGTTCCTCATCAAGTACCGGGATAGTGCCGAGAACCGAGAGGTTCAGATACTTCTCCACATCATCGGGATTTTTGATCGTATCGTCCATGATGTAGACGATGACAATGAACACGATGGCAACGAAAGCTCCGAGCACGGTACCTATGATCGTGTTCCTGATTATCTTGGGACTGTATATCTCCGTCGGCAGATTTGCTTCCTCAACAACGTTGACCGCTTCCGTGTTCATGACGTTTGCGATGTGTTCGGCAGCGGATGTTCTGACGCTGTCGGCGATCGCACGTGCCATGTAGGGATCGGTGTCTTCCGCGGTGATCGAAACGATACGCGTATCGGTCGGAACGGATACGGTTATCGATTTCTTGAACCTGTCATTGTCTATGTCGAGCCCAAGCTCCGCCTTGACTTCTTCGAGCACAGGACGGCTAGTAACAAGCTCCTGGTAATCCTTCGTCAGCTGCGTTCCCGTCTGAAGGTCGGAATACGTCAGCGAATCGGAATTCTGCCTGTTGATGACATAGATCTTCGTTGTTGATCTGTACTTTGGAATGATAAGGAATGAACAGACAAGATAGGTTGCCGCTCCGGCAATGACCGCACATAATATGACAACCCATAACTTCTGCAAGACTGCTCCGAGCAGTTCGAGAATATCAATCTCGATGACGTCCCCATCGTCATTTACCGGTCGATGATTTTGTTCCATATGATGCCCCTCTTAATTATCTGTTAACGCGGAATATATCCGTTTTCCGCAACCAGCGCAGGATTATCTGTAAAAATCCTCCTGCAAGCTTCCTCCCCGAAGTGTTTATGAATATACATTGCCGCCGACCGAAGACGCGGTCTTCGCGATCCCGTGTCATGAGCATCAGTCGCGACAAAGTGGACAAGATCCTCACGAAGAAGTTTCGATACGAATCTCCTGCTTCCGAATCCCCTGCCTACCGATTCGGAATTGACCTGAATGTATGCGCCGCACTCAACAAGTTCCCTTACATTTTCCGGCTTGAACTTCAGGCCCTCATAGCGCTCTACATGCGCGATTATCGGTCTGTAACCGGCCCTGACAACGTTCGATACCCCTTCGATGATCGTACGTTTCTCCATCGTATAACCGAACTCGAGAAGAACATAATCGGATCCGGCCATTGAAGACACCCTGCCTTCCTCAAGCCACTCGACCGCACTCGGATAGTAGTAGAGTTCACACCCGAGATGCAGTCTGATATGTGATGCCACATCGTCCTCTTTTGCTCTGTATGCCAGCTCGTCGAAGCGGCTCCTGACGGTCGCTATGTCTTTCTGCATGTGACCGCGGTGGTAATGGGGGGTCAGGATCGCCTCCGTGATCCCCTCATCATACATGATACGGAGCATTTCTATCGCAGTCTCCGTATCCCGCGCTCCGTCATCCACGCCCGGAAGGGCGTGACTGTGAATATCTATCAACCCGGGCACTTCCTCAGTGAAGCGTTGCGGGAACAGCCGCTGCCGGATTTGTCGCATTTGCAGCCGTCTGTGCGGCAGGTGTGAGCTGAACTATGGCAACAGGTCCGAGCACGGGTGCAACGAATCCGATGTAACCGTTACGGACTGTGCAGGGAACGATTATGATCTTACCCTTGGGTCCGATAATGTACGCGAATACGTTCGCAGCGCCGTTGGGAAGTCCTGCAGCCGCAAATACTACCGGTACGTCTCCTCCCTTATAGTTCGCGGGAGCTACGATCTCGATCGTGCCCTTGACGTTCGCCGTCATTCCCGACGCAGCCGCATTTGCGGAGATGAAGTCCCCGAGCGTCTTTATATCCTGCTCGGAAGGAACCTTGATCTGTGCCGCGGAAGAACCGCCGCTTCCGGGTATCGTCACCGTAACGGTTCCTGCCACGGGACTGGGTGCCGCCATCGCAACAGTTGAGAACAGCATTGCGAATACCGCGCAAAGTGCTACAAGTGTTTTGATCTTTTTCATAGTTATTCTCCTTCTTAACAAAACTGTTAATGTTTGTATCATTCTTCCGTAGGAACGTAATATCTGTCAATTATCAGCTGCTTGAGGGCATCCTCGTCAACTATGAATCCCATTTCATAATCGTAACCCTCTATCTCGCCTTCCTCGATCCTCTTCATCTCGCCGGGAACCGATGCGATCCTGTTCTCGTCAAGATTCAGGTCAAGGAGCAGCTTTGCGAGATAAGTCATCTCATCGAGCGTTAGGTTCGTCGCGACCTTATCCGCCTCGGATTTGTAAAGAGTTATCGGATATGCTATGTTTCGTGCAGTCTCGGCTTTGAACGCGGGGAACAGTTTCTTCATGTACTGAACCTGCCGTTTCATCCTGCCCATCGCTGAATCATCTATATCCGTGTCTCTTCTTGCAACGAAGATCACGGCGTCATCGCCCTTGAGCAGATAATCCTTCTCGCCTTCCTTCATGCGCAGATTCCACTTCGTCAAATCCTCGGTGATATCCACCGTTATACCTCCGAGCGAATCATTTATATCCGGTATCGCCGAGATGTCTATCGCAACGTATCTGTAGATCGGCAGATTATAGAGAAGCTCGCTAACCGTTTCGGCAACGGCCTCGTTCGTCTTCTCCCCCTGTGTTCCGAAACTGTGCTGGATCGCGATGGGGCCTTTACGTGTTGTCGCAACACGGTCATTCAAGTCGAGCACCTTGATGTTTGTCACGGTATCTCTGGGGATCGCCAGGAAACTCACGGTCTTCTTGACCGCATCTATCGTTCCGACGATGATCGTATCGGCCTGGTACGGATTCGGATCGTTCTCCACGATGTCCTTGTACCTGTAATCATCGACACCAATAACAAGTATGTTTATGAGGTTGTCATTATACCTGTATCTCTGCCCGTTAAAAGTTATCGCGGCGTTCTCGTCATAACCCTTGCGGACCTTCTTCTCCTTGGACTCATCAAGCCGGTTTATCTTCTGAACAGGGATCACATTGTTCTCACCCGCCTTGAACATGTCGGCCGTCAGATAATCCGCCCGCTGCCACTTTCTGTATGCGATCGCGCACAGCAGTACGAGTATTCCGATTATCACGGACAAGGTGATCAGTATCGCCTTTGCCCAGCCGGGCATTCCCTTTTTGCCCGATATATCTTTTGACATTTCAGCTCCCCTAATATCTCACTTCTTTGAGTGTCGCATATACGAACAATCTCTTGCTCTCGTCACCGCAATGTGTGACAAGCGCGATCACGTGATCGCCGAGAACCGGTTTGGCCTCTTCCCTGATGTTCATTGACAGGTCACGTGTCTCCCCTATAGAATCCATAAAACTCATGAACCCTATCGGGTCATGAAAATCATTGCTCACGAGTATGTGCTCGTTCGAGCCGATGAAACATGCATATATGACATATACAAGTTCGGCATCGTCAACATATATGTTGATCCTGTCGTTTTGTTCGAAAAATCCCGCATCCCTGAACCGTGTCAGCTGCGAAAACAACGTTCCGTCATCAGGACTCTGTCCGTATATGAGCGTCACCGGGTCGGAAAAGTCTCCCGCATTCATCGAATCGGTGATGATCATTCCCTTTTTGCTCGGATTGCCGTCCATGTCGTGCGAAAACCAGAACGGTTCCACCGCATCCTCGCAGTATGCTATCGGTTCATCTATGTCTGTTCCCGGAATATCAATGATGGCATATACGTCCGGACATCTTTGCGTATAGGTTCCAAGATCCGTCTTCCTGTCAGGAATCCCCTTGCTCTCGAATGATCCGTACCATCCTTTGGGCCTTACCTGTTCCTCCTGTGAGGGTCCGGCCTGATCCATCATATTCTCGAGGACACCGGCGCTGTCATCTGCCGGCTCTGCGGTAGATATTCCCGCCGCCTCATTTGTTCCGTTTATGTCTGATCCTTCAGCTTCCCTGTTGCTCTCTGCGAGAAAAAAAAGAAGAGCCGCAACAAGCGCTATGATCACTGCACAGGCTGCCACGATGGCAGCTATTATGCCCTTTGAGGACTTCTGCTTATCCATCACTCCCCATTTTATCACACTTGTTCGGCTTTTTGAATAGAAAAATCGCTGTTTTTCAATATTTTTTCACATCATCCGTAGTCCGAGTCGGGATTTTTAACGACTTTGATGATGCTCGGAGTGTGATCAGCCTCGCTTTCCTCGTAATTATCGCGCTTTATCTCGCTGACCATATGCACTATCTTGGCGTTTTCGGAGACCTTCCTCTTCTCCTCCTTGGACAGATCCGCCCACTGCATCACGGTGTATCCGACATCGACCATATCTGAGCCGCACTCCGTACAATAGTATCTATCGTGAGATCTGTCGTGTCCGGCTACACTGTTGCACTTATAGCAGACAAATACATATTCGGTATCATCCGGCTCATTTTTAGGCACATTTTCCGGCTCCGGTTCCGTTATCACTGGCATCTCGTTTTGATCCGTCTGCTCTGTTTCCTGCTTCGCAGCATCCAGCTTGATCGCATCCACCAGCTGCTCCGGAAGCGGCTCAAGTACTATCTCCGGCACTTCTTCGATCAGTTCCTCAGGCTCTTCCTCGGGAACTTCCTCAACGTCCCATTCATCGGTTTTCTCGACAGGCGGTTTACTTGCGGTCTCCTCTATTACCCACGGCTCATCGGGATTCCTGACGCCGCCTTTTGCATCTTCCGGAGTCGCCCCTTCATTTTCCGGCGCAGTCCTGACTCTCGGGCCCCAGAGATCCTCGTGAGTCGGGAACTTCTCGCGGATCTTATCGGCCCGTTCTTCATCCGACATGGCGTTCCACTCGGCGCTGGTCAGTCCCATAGGGCTTAAAGCACCGCCGCACCTCGGGCATCCGGACTCCATATTCTCGATAAGATCAGTATATCTGCAGTTTTCGCAAAATCCGATATGCATATGAATCCTCTTTCTTTTCCAACATAATAGTTTATCACGATTTTTGCCTGTATGAAATATGTTTTTAAGGCTTCATTTTTGCTCTTGACATGCACATAGGCGTCGGATATAGTCAGAAATATCTGATTACGATCTTTTACCAACCATTCTTTTAGTTCTTTTGCACCAATTCCGTCGGTGCACAGACCCAAAAGGAGGATAACCGAATATGTTTTGTTCCGTTTTGTCGGGAGGCATCCATGGTATCAAGAGCTTCCCGGTACATGTAGAGACCGATATTTCTAACGGCATGCCCTGTTTTGACATAGTTGGCTATGTCGGCAGTGAAGTGAAAGAGGCCAAGGACAGAGTCCGCGCTGCATTAAGAAACGCCGGATTTACACTTCCCGTCGCACGAATCACAGTCAATCTTTCCCCCGGAGACGTCAAAAAGTCCGGCACCTGTTTTGATCTTCCCGTTGCGATCTCGATACTTGTCTGTATGGAAGTCATCAGTCCCGATGCTCTCGGGGATGTATTCATCGCCGGAGAGCTTTCCCTTTCGGGAGCCGTTTGTCCCACAAAGGGGATACTTCCGATGATGCTCATGGCCAGGGAGCGCGGGGTCAGAAAGTGCATCATACCCGCAGACAACTCAGGTGAAGGCTCTGTAGTTGAAGATATAAGTGTTTACGGGGTCTCATCTCTTACCGAAGCCGTCGAATACCTGACAGGCCGGAAGGAGCTGACACCTATCGAAAGTCACCTGCGCAGGGATCTTCTCTCCGAGCACAGATACGAACACGATTTTGCACAGATCAAAGGGCAGAAAATGGCACGGAGGGGTGCCGAGATCGCCGTTGCGGGTTTACATAACTTTATAATGATGGGGCCGCCCGGCGCGGGCAAGACTCTGATAGCCAAATGTCTGCCGTCCATAATGCCGCCGCTTTCCGAGGAGGAGTGCCTTGACGTGTCGGCAATCTACAGTGTCAGAGGTGCCCTGACTCAGGGCGAGCCGCTCATAACAACGCGCCCGTTCGTTGCGGCGCACAGTTCCTCCACGGACATATCACTTGTCGGCGGCGGAACCGTTCCGAGACCCGGTGCCGTCAGTCTCGCACACAAGGGAGTCCTGTTTCTCGACGAGATACCCGAATTCTCGAGAAAAGCACTTGAAGCTCTCCGCCAGCCTCTGGAGGACGGTATCGTCCACATCACGCGAAACCGTGATATATGCACATTTCCTGCGGATTTCATGCTCGTAGCCGCCATGAACCCCTGTCCGTGCGGCAATTATCCGGACATGAACAAATGCACCTGCAACGAAGCCGTAAGGGCAAAGTATCTGTCCAAGATTTCGGGACCGTTCCTTGACCGGATGGATATTTGCATCGTGGCGGAGAAAGTCTCGCCCTTTGATATCCAGGCAAGAACGGCATCGGAAAGTTCCAAGGCGATCCGCGAGCGTATCATGAATGCACACAGGATCCAGAAAAAACGTTTCAAAGGTCTTGGCATCTGTTTCAATTCGCAGATGACGAACCGCGAGATAGAACACTTCTGTACTCTCGGACCGGAACAGTCATCCCTTATGAAATCGCTCGCGGCCAAGTTCGAGATGAGCGCCCGCACGTATTACAGGGTACTGAAAGTCGCCAGGACGATCGCTGACCTGTCCGGTCAAAACAGCATATCTTCGGAAGCACTGATGGAAGCCGTACGGCTCAAAGTCAGCTTTGCTTAACATATCTTAAAGAACAGGAGCATTATATGGACAACAGAATATACGATTACTGGGCCGCGACGCTGCAGGACGGTTATCTCGGATCTCTTCCCGATATAGTGAAAAGCGCAGGCGGAGCACGGGCCCTTTACGAGATGCCGGAAGACCGGCTTCGTCTTCTTCCTCATATCACGGATAAACTCGCCGATTATATCATCGACCGCAGGATCGATACTTCTCTGATCGAGAAAAACTACATCAAAATGAGCATGAAGGGTATATGTTATGTCAACCACGGCGACGATGATTTTCCCCGCAAACTCCGGAACATCCCGGGCATGCCTTACGGCCTGTTCGTCAAGGGATCTCTCCCTGATGACAACC
>JAFZRD010000047.1 GCA_017620055.1 Lachnospiraceae bacterium | reverse complement strand
TGTCTTGACAGGGATTACTACGAACCTGCGGTCGCCGAGGTAAGAAAACACCTGAGCGATCCGAAGTTCTATATCTTCTCGGAAGATGCCGATTACGTAAATGAAGCTTTTTCATGGCTTCCGGAGAAGACGGTCGTTGATATAAACAGCGGAGCGGACAGCTTCAGGGATATGCAGCTCATGACGAAATGCAAGGCCAATATCATTGCCAATTCGACATTTTCGCAGTGGGCTTCGATCCTCAACGAGAACCCGGAACACATCACGGTATACCCTTCCGTGTATATGTCCGGTGAAGATACCGAGGAGCGTACGCTTCCGGGATGGATAAGGATATGATATGACACCTTTTGTCTGGCTGATCGTATTGATAGTGTGTCTCGTGGTCGAGTTCGTCAGGATCGAACTCGTCGGCGCATGCGGAGCAGGTGGAGCTCTCGCGGGACTGATCGTCAATCTGTGCGGCTTCGATACTGTCTGGCAGATCGTGGCTGCGGTCGCGGTCGCGGTATTTCTCTTTATCGCAGTAAGGCCGGTCGGGATGAAATACGTAATGAGAGCCAGGCGTGAGAAGCAGCTCATGGAGCTCGAAGGATGCGATGCGATAGTGACATGCAAAATAGATAATGCAGCCCGCACCGGAGTCGTCAGGATAGGCGGCAGAAACTGGAGTGCCAGGAGCAACAGACCCAATGCCGTCATAAACGAGGGCGAGGTAGTGAAGGTCATAATGATGCGCGGAGATGTCGCGTATGTCGATTATAAAAGGTAGGAAAGGAAAAAGGACATGAGCTTAAAAGGAAGGGATTTTCTGACACTCAAGGATTTTACGAAGGAGGAGATCGAGGAGTTTCTCGATCTTGCCGCCGAACTTAAGGAGAAGAAGAAAAAGGGAATATTCGACAGGCAGTACCCCGGAAAGAATGTCGCCCTCATATTCGAGAAGACGAGTACGAGAACAAGGTGTTCGTTCGAAGTCGCCGCGCATGACATGGGTATAGGAACGACGTTCCTCGATCCGAAGGCGTCTCAGATAGGCAAGAAAGAGAGCATCGCCGACACGGCCTGCGTTCTCGGAAGGATGTATGACGGTATCGAATACCGCGGATTCGAGCAGTCCAGAGTGGAGGAACTTGCAAAGTATGCTCCGGTTCCGGTATGGAACGGCCTGACGAACGAGTACCATCCGACACAGATGCTCGCAGATCTTCTGACGATAAGGGAACATCTCGGAACGATCGAAGGCAGAAAGCTCGTATACATGGGTGACGCGAGGTACAACATGGGTAACTCCCTCATGATAGCCTGCAGCAAGATGGGAATGCATTTCGTTGCAGGAACGACGAGGAAGTATTTCCCGAATTCAGCTCTTATCAAAGAGTGCGAGGAGTTTGCAAAGATTTCAGGAGGCTCCGTTGCATTTGAAGAGGATCCGGTCAAAGCCGTGGAGGGTGCCGATATAGTATACACAGATGTGTGGGTATCCATGGGAGAACCCGATGAGGTATGGGAGGAGCGCATACGCGACCTGACACCTTACAAGGTCACGATGGATCTGATGAAGCACGCAAAGCCCGACGCGATATTCCTTCACTGCCTGCCGGCGTTCCACGACCGCAAGACGACGATCGGAAGCGAGATGGGTGAGAGGTTCGGTATTGCCGATATGGAAGTCACCGATGAGGTGTTCCAGAAATACGCGGATGTTGTGTTTGACGAGGCCGAAAACCGCATGCACACGATCAAGGCCGTGATGGCGGCTACTTTGGGATGATCATATGAACACTGAACTGATAGATTATATAAAAACACTGGCAAAGAGAGAGTTCTTCCTGATAAGCGTTGCGAATCTGTTCTTCTCGACCATGATCATAATTTCCAGCATCGTATCGCTCAGGACCGGGGGCACCGTGATACTGTACACGATCATGTTCGCCTGCGCCACGGCCATACTCGGACTGAACAGTTACAAGTGCTTCAAGCGAGGTTCGAAGAACGGATGGGTGTTCGCGGTGTTCTGTCTTGGATTCGCCGCAGTGACAGGGATATGCCTGTATTCGCTCATAGGGGGATACTGATGGATACGGCGGCAAAGATATTGTGCGGAGCCAACTCATACGAGCAGAAGTACTATTTCAATGAGGAATTTGCAAAGCTTCCCGAGTCGGTCAAAAACGAACTGCATATAATGTGCGTGCTCTTTACCGAGGAGGTCGGGGGAACGTTCATGATAGGATTCGACGAGGAAGGATCCGTGATACTGATAACCGATGCGGACGAGGGGGATCTTCTGTATGACGAGATCGGAGCCGGTCTTATGGTCAAGGAAGTCAGGAAGCGAAGGGTGGAACTGTTTGAGAGCCTTGAGATGTTCTACAAGGCATTTATAAAAGGAGAAATGTAATGCTGTTTGTTATCGATGTCGGAAATACAAATATCACATGCGGAGTGTATAACGCTGACACTCTCACCTGTACATTCAGGATACAGAGCAAGACGCCGCGTACGTCCGATGAGTTCGGAATGACAATGTGTGATCTGATAACGCGTAACGGAGTGGAGATATCCGATATAGACGGTGTCATAATCGCATCCGTTGTGCCGAACATAATGCACTCGCTCACGGCGAGCATCGTCAAGTATCTTGGAATCAAGCCTCTTGTTGTCGGACCGGGGATCAAAACCGGCATCAATATCGACACCCCGAATCCGAAGGAGATAGGCCCCGACAGGATCGTGGATGCTGTTGCGGCATACGAGATATACGGAGGTCCGATCCTCGTACTTGATTTCGGAACGGCAACGACTTACGATCTCGTGACGGAGGACGGAAGATTTACGGTTGGTATAACCGCACCGGGCGTTAAGATCAGCGCGGAGGCTCTGTGGCTCGGAACCGCCAAGCTTCCCGAGATAGAGATCGAGATGCCGAAGTCCATCCTTGCGAATGATACGATATGGTCGATGCAGGCCGGTCTTATGTACGGCCAGATAGGACAGACCGAATACATCATCAATCAGGTGAAGAAAGAGACCGGATACGAAAAGCTGAAGGTCGTTGCAACCGGAGGTCTCGGACGTCTCATCAGCAACGAGACCGGAATGATAGACGAATACAACAGCGATCTTACACTTGAGGGACTGAGACTGATCTATGCTA
>JAFZRD010000003.1 GCA_017620055.1 Lachnospiraceae bacterium | reverse complement strand
TCGGGACTCGTACGGTCCATCAGAGCGATACGCTTAGCAACATCGGACTGCCTGTCGGGCGGGAGCGCGGATATGATCAGAGCCGCCTGACCCGGGTTCAGATATGACAGGATGAGGGCGATAGTCTGCGGATGCTCATCCTGAATGAAGTTAAGAAGCTGTGAAGCTTCGGTCTTACGTATGAATTCAAAGGGCTTAACCTGAAGCGATGCGGTAAGTTTGCCGATAACGTCGAGAGCCTTCTCGTTGCCGAGTGCTTTCTCCAGAAGTTCCTTCGCATAACTGATACCGCCTTCGGCAATGTACTGCTGTGCAAGGCAGACACCGTAGAATTCGTTGATGACTTCTTCCTTGGCCTGCGGCGTTACGCTTCTCGTATTCGCGATCTCAAGTGTCAGATCCTCGATCTCCTCCTCCTTGAGATGCTTGAAGATAAGCGCACTTCTCTCCGGGCCGAGTGCTATGAGAAGTATGGCAGCCTTCTGGAGACCGGTGAGCTTTTCCTCTTTTTCTTTACCAGCCATAATTTACCCCCATTCCTCGTTCAGCCAGTTTCTAAGAAGCTGAGCCGAGGCATCCGGATTCTCATCGACGAATTTCTCGACCATGAGACGAACTTCGGACTTGGTCTCAAGATCGATATCCTCAACCTGATGCTCCTGTGTCGTGGTGAGAAGATCGTCAACCGAAAGCTCGGGCTCCGTTGCAACCTCCTCTTCCTTGTTCTTCTTGAACGTCGTGAGAACGACGATACCGAGAAGCGCAAGTATCAGTACTATGAGGATTATCTGTGCTATGTTCGAAGGCGACAGTGACAGCCCTTCCTCGGGCTGGAATATCGGCACATCGTAAGCAACGATGGAGATGTTCGCTGACGGGATACCCGTCGCGTTAGCAACAAGTGTGAGCATTTCCTCGTCGACTTCCTTCTTGACCATTTCACTGTTCTGGTTCTTGAACTCGTCGAATGTTATGCCGTCAAGAAGTCCCTGTGCCTTGACGTCGCTCTCTTTGTAGATGACGTAATGCGAGGCCGTGATGCCGATGGAAGAATTGGCGTAGTCGATGGCTCCCGGCGGTGTGACTTTATCCGTGATCTTCTCGCTCGGGAGGTAATCCCTCGATTCCTCGGTAACGCTGTAGTTGGAGTTGTTGTTATCCTCCATTACATAGGTGGTCTCTTCCTGGTTCGTGTCCGTACCGGGAACGCCGCCCGCACCGCCTTTTCCTTCGGCCTCATATGTATCTTCATGTGCCAGCACGTTCGTGCCGTTCTCATCAGCCTGGGTATATTTGTGCTCGGTCTCCTTAAGTGATGAAAAATCCATCCTCAGGTTCGGAGATACCTTCACATCCTCGTAAAGATTGGATCCGAGAAGGACCTGAATAACCTCCTGTTTGAGAGCATTCTCGGCCTGTGTCTTGAGTGCGATCTGATTGGATGTGTTGACTGTCCCGGAATTGTTCTCCGCTTCCGCCATTCCGGAGAAGAGAAGGTTACCCTGGGAGTCTATGATCGAAATGTTGTCTGTCGTCTTGTTGCCGAGCGCGGTCGCGATGTTTCTCGCAAAGTTTTCCGCAACGCCCTCGGGGAGTGTATCGTTAAGCTCGAGCATAACGCTGGCATACGCTTCCTCTTCCTTGGAAAGAAGCGTTCCGTCGTTATCGGGGATCGACAGTGTCACGTAGGCCTTCTTGACGTGTTCCGTCGCCTCCATGATATCCTGCAGGTGCGATTCCTGATAGAGCTTGTATGTCTTCTGTTTGTCGGATTCCGTTGTGGACAGCCCGCCCGCGAGCGCGGTCTCGAGGCTGTAAGAATCGGCGGGGAAGTTATTCGCGCCAAGGAGCAGTGTTGCCTTGGCGATATCCTGTTTCTGAACGGAAATGATCAGGCCGTCGTCCGTGGTCTGATAAGGGATCGAATCCCCGTCGAGGAGATCGATGATCTCAGCCGCCTGCTTCGTGCTCTCGCAGGTGATGAGCGTCTCGTATCTGGGTCTTGTCAGAACAGTAGCCAAAATGGCAAGTGCCAATATAACACCTGCCGTTACGCTGATAATTATCGTTTTCTGTTTCGCGGTAAACTTGTTCCACCACTCCTGAACCTTCTGGAGTAATTCTTTAAGTCTGTCTACCATCGTCGTCCTCCGGACTTATTTTTACCAGGTTATACCTGGATCTGCATCAGCTCCTTGTAAGCTTCCAGGAACTTGTCCCTGAGTGCCACCGTGTAGCTTAATGCAGTATTTGCCTTTGCGGCCGCGATCGCAAGATCGTGCGTGTTCTCCGATATGCCGAGCGCAAACTTTATTTCCTCTTCCTCCTCTTTGTGAAGGAGATTGTTCGTCTCATTCACATTCGAGAGCATCGAGTTGAAAAGGGATGTAAAGCTCTCGTCAGTCGCCTCGGTCCTTGTGGAAGCCTTTGCCGCCGCCTGGGCTATAGGCTGTGAACCTATGTTGAGAATGTTGGTTATGTCCATATTTTACTCCCTACCAGCCTACTAAACCTTACCTATCTCCAGTCCCTTCATCGCGATCGATTTGCTCGCGGTGAACGCCGTGGCATTTGCCTGATACGCTCTCTCGGCATCGATCATGTTCGTCATCTCGGTGACTATGTTTACATTCGGATACAGTACATATCCGTCATCGTTTGCGTCCGGATGGGAAGGATCGTATACCATTATCAGATCCGACTGGTCCTCGTGAATCCCGGTCGCCTTGACGCCGTCTCCGACATCCATGCCGCGCGCACGTTTGAATATCGTTCCGAAGCTCGTGGGATCCTGGGTCCTCTCCTGGAATGTAACGACCTTCCTCCTGTAAGGAGTTCCCTCTTCTGTTCTTGTTGTATTGGCATTGGCAACGTTCTGGGAAATGATATCCATACGGAAACGTTCTGCCGTCATACCTGATGCGTTAACGCCGAAGCTCTTGAATATGCTCATTTAGTCCCTCCCGTCTTACTTGATGACCGTCTTAAGGTTCTTGAACTCGTTGTCGATACTGTTCGTGATTCCGTTGTACTTGATCTGGTTGCTCGCAAGTTCAACGTTCTCGGTGTCTATATCAACGTTGTTCTTATCCATTCTGTATGACCAGTTGGGAATATCCGTGTATGCACGGGGATTGAGCCGTCTCAGATGCTGGTTCGCATCCTTGACCTTCTCGTCAAGACTCGTGTACTTGCTCGCCTTGAGCGCATGCTGAAGCTCGGTCTCGAACGAAACATCCTGCCTCTTGTAGCCCGGAGTGTCAACGTTCGCTATGTTGTTGGCGATAGCCTCGTTCCTCGCCCAGGCGCCGTCTGCAGCCTTGCCGAGGACATTGATATAATCGTATACTCCCGATGTGAACATGGCATTCTCCCTTATCACAGGTTTTTACAAAAAAACCCTTTATATTGTACTCTAACAGTTACACATAATCAAGATATAGTTTTTCATATCCCGAAAAAAGATAAAAAAATACGGATTCCGACTATCGAAATCCGTTTCATTATCAGTTCAAAATCCGTTTAAATAATTATCGGCTTTTCTGATCATAATCTTAACATTTTTATGGGAGAAAATCAATAAAAATCACATGCTCCCGCCTTGAATATTCTGAAAATTCCCCTTGCTATCTAAAAAAAAATATTGTATAGTAGTCCACGTTTTAATATGAAGAAACGCGGAGGAGTATACAAATGGCAAAGTATCTTGTCATAGTGGAATCACCGGCCAAGGTTAAAACGATCAAGAAGTTCCTTGGCCCTAATTATGAGGTAATGGCTTCGATGGGACATGTGAGGGACCTTCCCAAGAGCCAGATAGGTGTGAGCCCGGACAATGATTTTGAACCCAAGTACATTACTATAAGAGGAAAAGGCGATCTGATCGCAAGTCTTCGCAAAGAGGCCAAGAAGGCCGAGAAGATCTATCTCGCGACCGACCCGGACCGTGAAGGTGAAGCGATCAGCTGGCATATGACATACGCGTTGAAGCTTGAAGGCAAGAAGGTGTACAGGATCACGTTCAACGAGATCACGAAGAACGCCGTCAAGGAATCTTTGAAGCACCCTCGCGAAATCGACATGGGTCTCGTGGATGCACAGCAGGCAAGACGTGTGCTCGACAGAATGGTCGGATACGGTATCTCACCGGTGCTCTGGGCAAAGGTAAAACGCGGACTGTCCGCGGGACGTGTCCAGTCGGTGGCGCTCCGACTCATATGCGACCGCGAGGATGAGGTTGCAGCTTTCATCCCTGAAGAATACTGGACGGTCGATGCGCTGCTTGCCGCCAAAGGCGAAAAGAAGCCGCTCACCGCACATTTTACCGGTAACGAATCCGGCAAGATCACGATCGGCTCCGAGAAAGAGAAACAGCAGATCGTTGATAAGATAAAGAAGGAAACCTTCGAGATACTCGAGGTAAAAAAGGGAGAGCGTACGCGAAAATCACCCCTCCCGTTCACTACGAGTACGCTTCAGCAGGAGGCCGGTAAGGTCCTCAATTTCTCGACGCAGAAGACGATGCGCGTTGCCCAGCAGCTGTATG
>JAFZRD010000046.1 GCA_017620055.1 Lachnospiraceae bacterium | reverse complement strand
TTTCTCTTTTGCCGGATCTGTGCGATACGGATCTTGTCAAAGAGAAGGTGAACGATCTGTGCATAGGTGCGTATCTGTGCAATCCCCTCAAGAACGACTATTCGATCGAAGATGTTGCTAATGAATATTGCGGCATCATCATCAAGAGTTATTCCGAACTTTTCGGAAAGAGGTCTCTTCAGGAGTGCTTCATGCTCACACCCGGAGACGTCGCCGAATATGCGTGCACGTTCTCGTACATTTGTTATACGGCATCACAGCCGGTGATCGACAGGATAGAAAGCCTCGGAATGACCGCGCTGTACAGGGATATAGAGCTTCCTCTCATTGTTTGTCTGTATGATATGGAGCGCCTCGGTATCAGGCTTCTTCCAGACAAGCTCAAAGCATACGGGGACAAGCTGGCAGGACAGATAAAGGAGATCGAGAGCGATATCCATAAAGAGGCCGGCGAACAGTTTAATATCAATTCGCCACAGCAGCTCGGAGAGATACTGTTCGGCAAGATGGGTATTCCCGGAGGAAAGAAGACCAAGAAAGGTTATTCGACGGCAGCCGATGTCCTTGAAAAGCTCGCGCCCGACTATCCGTTTGTATCGCGTATACTTGAGTACAGGGCACTCTCCAAGCTCAAATCGACATATACCGACGGACTTGCCGAATACGTGGCGTCCGACGGAAGGATACATTCCACGTTCAATCAGACTATAACGGCGACAGGAAGGATATCATCCACCGAACCGAACCTTCAGAACATACCCGCAAGGATGGAGCAGGGAAGGCTGATCAGACAGTTCTTTGTACCAAAGGACGGATGCCGTTTCATAGATGCCGATTACTCCCAGATAGAACTGCGGATAATGGCGCATCTGTCGGGAGATGAGTCGCTGATCGAAGCTTTCAATTCGGGTGCGGATATCCATGCGATAACAGCATCGAAAGTATTCCATGTCGACCCTTCCGAAGTGACTTCGCAAATGCGCCGCAATGCCAAGGCGGTAAACTTCGGGATCATATACGGGATAAGTGTGTTCGGCCTTTCCGGAGACCTTAATATTTCAAGAAAAGAAGCAAAGGATTTCATTGATGAATATTTCCTGACATTCCCAAAGGTCAAGGAATATCTTGATGCAGGCGTTGAGAAGGCGAAAAAGGACGGGTATGTTACAACGCTGTTCGGCAGAAGACGTCCGCTTCCCGAACTGTCGAGTTCCAATTTCATGCAGAGATCGTTCGGCGAACGTGTCGCGATGAACGCACCGATACAGGGGACTGCGGCGGATATAATGAAGATCGCGATGATAAAGGTCAAGGAGCGTTTTGAAAGAGAAGGGCTTGGATCCAAAGTGATCCTTCAGGTACACGATGAACTGCTCGTGGAAGCTCCCGCGGAAGAAGTCGATAAAGCGGCGGCACTTCTTGCCGAAGAGATGGAAAACGCGGTCAGACTGTCGGTACCGATGCTCGTTGAGACTTCAACCGGCGATAACTGGTACGAGGCAAAATAGCAAACTGTTTGATGATATGAAGACTATAGGTATAACCGGAGGAGTCGGCGCGGGCAAATCCGAAGTGCTGAGACTCCTGCAGGAGATGTGCAACTGCATAATCCTAAAGGCCGACGAACTTGCAAGGTCTCTCGAGGATAAGGATGAGGTCTGCTACGGGCCGCTTGTGGATCTTCTCGGAGGGGGGATACTGGCCGAAGACGGTCAGATCGATCCGAAGAAGATGGCAGGTGTGATTTTCGCCGAAGGCGGGGATGAACTGAGAGGCAAAGTTAACGCGATCGTTCATCCTGCTGTGAAGAAGCGGATCCTTGAGATGATAAGCGATGCCAAACGCGAAAGAAAGGCGGATATCTTTTTTATCGAAGCGGCTCTTTTAATCGAGGACGGTTATGATAAAATAGTTGATGAAATGTGGTATGTGTATGCCGATGAAGCGGTCAGGAGAAAGAGGCTCAAAGACAGCCGCGGTTACTCTGACGCGAAGATCACCGAGATCATGGAGTCGCAGAACAGCGACGAGGTGTTCAGAAGATACTGCAGTGTCGTGATCGACAACAGCTTCGGCATTGAAGATACAAAGAGGCAGCTTGAGGGAGTATTAAAGGATCAGTGAGGTGTAAAAGTGGGAGACGGTAAGAAGAATCCGGGACAGCTCGTATTCGGACTGGATATCGGGACAAGGAGTATTGTCGGCACGGTCGGGTACCGGACCGATGATACTTTTCACGTTGTGGCACAGTGCGACAGGAAGCATGAGACGCGCGCGATGCTTGACGGGCAGATACATGATATCGAGAAGGTCGGAAATACGATCAGGGATGTCAAGAACGATCTTGAAGCGATAATCGGCAAACAGCTTCATGAAGTCTGTATCGCGGCCGCGGGACGTGTGCTCAAGACGATCAATTCGTCGGCAACGCTTGAGTTTCCCGAAGAGACTACGATAGATGCTGAGCATGTGTATACGCTCGAGATGCTCGGGGTCGAGAAAGCGTATGAGGATTTCCAGGCGGTCAACAAGACCGACATGAAGTTCTACTGCGTCGGATATACGGTCGTGAAATATTACATGAACGGCTACCCGATCTCGACGCTTGAGAGGCATAAGGCATCAAGCATATCGGTCGACCTGATCTCGACATTCCTGCCGGATGATGTTGTTGACGGATTGTATAAGGCTGTTGAGATAGCGGATCTCGAAGTCGCAAACCTTACGCTCGAGCCTATCGCGGCGATGACGGCTGCGATACCCGACATGTA
>JAFZRD010000045.1 GCA_017620055.1 Lachnospiraceae bacterium | reverse complement strand
GGTGTATGCGCGACGGTATCGCCCTTGTAGCTGATCGAACCCGCATCGATCTTCTCGAGAAATGTCGCACAACGAAGCAGCGTTGATTTGCCGGAGCCGGAGCGTCCGATTATGGACACCACCTCGCCGCTGTCAACGCATAGCGATATGTCATGCAGCACCTCGCAGTCTTCGAAGCGCTTCTCGATATTTCTCATTTCCAGAATCATAGTTGAATCCTTTATTATTCACAGTGTAGAGGCAGCTCGGGTGTGTGGCAAAGTGTTTCCGAGAAATACCCTGTGGAGACGTCTGCGCTTGACGAGGTCTTTTCGAGTCTAGCGTCAGTTACGTTGGAACAGGAGCGAGAGCGCGTTTTCGAGGAAATATCTTTGACGCACGCCTCACCAAATATAATCTTACGAATAGTAATCCATGGATTTCTCAATGCGGTCCATGATAAACGCGACCACGTAGTTTGCCACAAAATAGAACACACCCGCAACGACGAACGGTATGAACGACGTCTCCGATGCGGATATCTGCTTCGCGAGCGAGAACACTTCCTGATACGCCAGCGTGAACGCGAGCGACGTGTCCTTTACAAGCGTTATGACTTCATTTGTAACACTCGGGAGTATAGTCTTGACAACCTGCGGAAGGATTATCCTGAAAAAAGTCTGGGACTTCGAGTAGCCGAGTATCTCGGCAGCCTCGTACTGCCCCCTGTCCATGGACTCGATACCGCCCCTGTAGATCTCCGCGAAATAGCACGCGTAGTTAACAACAAAACCGATTATTATCGCAGGGAAACGGTATCCTTTGATCGACCATCCGAACAGATAGAACGGTCCGAAATACCAGACCAGAAGCTGCAACATCAGCGGTGTACCGCGGATGATCGAGATGAACCCTTTGACAATGGCCGACAAAACCCTGCTCTTTGATTTTCTCCCGAACATGATGATCATGCCGAGCGGAAGAGATCCGACCAGTGTCAGCACAAATATCCCTATCGTCCGCAGCATTCCCGCGAACATTGTTGCAAGCATTGTGGAAAATGTCATGTTTTATTTGCCGAGGCAGAGAAAATCCTTGATCTCCGGATACTTCTCGCCGATCTTTGCGTATGTGCCGTCAGCAACGAGATCGTCAAGTGCCTTGTCGATCGTGTCGCGAAGCTCGGTATCGTCCTTGCGGAATCCGATCGCATACTGTTCGCTTCCGAGCATCTCGTCAAGGAAAGTGAACTCATCGGAATCACTCATAAGATAGTTACCGCTCGTTACGTCGATCGCGATGGCATCGATCGCGCCTGCCTTGAGGTCGTTGAAAGCGATCGTGTATGTCTCATATACCTCGAGGGATGAGAATGTCTTGCAAAGCTCAGCCTGACCCTCTTCGTCATTGAGAAGATCGTAAGCACTCGTAGCGGTCTGCACACCTACAGTCTTGCCCGCAAGATCCGCAAGAGTCTTGATGCCCGAATCCTTCTTGACCATGATCATCTGAGTGTTATCGGAATAAGCCTTTGACCAGCAGTAATCATCCTCACGTCCGTTTACCGTGAATCCCGACCAAATGCAGTCGCAGCTGCCCGCATTGAGCTCGGCATCCTTCGCATCCCAGTTGAAAGGCACTGCCTGGTATTCCCATCCGAGATGATCGCATACGGCCTGTGCGAGTTCAACGTCAAAACCGCCCATCGTACCGTCTTCGTTAATGTATGAGTACGGCGGATAATCAAGGTCAAATCCGTGCTTGAACACTCTCTTGCCGCCCGATGATGCGGCTCCGGCGCATCCCGCAAGGGATACGAGCATTGTAGTTACAAGTAATAAAGCTATGATCTTCTTCATGTTTCACACTCCTAATTTAATGATAAATAAACACTTTAGTATGGTAACATACCAAACCGTCCGTGTAAACATTTCTTCTATTTGTGATAGGGTTCGTTGTTCTTGATGCGGTATGCCCTGTAAACCTGCTCGAGGAGCACGACCCTCATGAGCTGATGGGGAAATGTCATCTTCGAAAAGGACAGCTTCAGATCGGCCCTGTCCTTGATCGATGCGTCGAGCCCCAGCGAGCCTCCGATGACGAAGCGGATATGGCTTTTTCCGCTGTTCTCAAGACCTGTTATATAGTCGGCGAACTCTTCGCTCGAGAATTGTTTTCCTTCGATGCACAGCGGTATCAGGACCGCCCTGTCGTCCATATAAGGAAGAAGACGAGCGGCCTCGGCGCTCATCACGAGTTCGTTCTCGCGGCTGCTCGCCCCTTCCGTCGTCTTCTCATCCTTGACCTCCGTGATCTTTACGGTGGCATATCTTGACAGACGCTTGACGTATTCGTCGACAGCGTCGCTGTAATATCTCTCCTTGATCTTCCCAACCGTGAGGATATCGATCTTCATAGGCTACGGTCTTCTTGCATCGGTCATGTAGAATATCGTGAAGAGGCCCGGCCCGCAGTGTGCACCGATGACAACCCCGAGTCCCGATATCGTGATCTTCGCATCCGGATACGTCTCGAGTATCTTACCCTTTACGTATTCGGCATCCTCCATGCAGTCCGCATGATTGATCAGAAATTCTATGTTCCCGTTATCCTTAAGGTCTTCTTTGACGGAACTGATTATCGCGCCGAGCGCAGCTTTCCTGCCTCGCACTTTGGTCGCCGCAACGAGCGTACCCTCATCGGGAACGTAGAGCACGGGCTTGATGGACAGGAGCGTTCCGACAAGTGCCGATGCGTTCGACACCCTGCCGCCGCGCCGCAGCCACTGCAGATCGTCGACCGTGAACCGGTGCGCGATCTTAAGTTTATTCTCCTCTATCCATTCAAGTACGCTGTCCATGGACTCGCCGGCCTCGTACAGACGGCATACTTTCATAACGAGCATTCCGAGTCCGCCCGAGACGCATCTCGTGTCAACGTTTATGATCGTGCAGTCGGGATAGTCCTCCTTCAGCTCTTCTATCGCCTCGTCGCAGAACCTGTATGATGACGAGAGCGGTCTCGTCATATCAAGGAAAACTATGTTCTTCGCGCCTTCCTTGATAAGGCCTTCGAAGAACTCCCTGTATGTGAACATGTTGATGGCCGATGTCGACAGAAGCTTCCCCTCACGCATCTTGTGATACGTATCAAGCCTCGTTTCCTCGCTGCAGTCATCCTCGTAATCCGCTCCGTCCATGACGTACGAATACTTTATGAAAGGTATCTTATGTTCCTCAAGATATTCTTTTGTCAGATCGCACGTCGATGCGGTTGCAATGATATAATCCTGTCCCATTTGATCTCTCCCTTTATATCAGGCGTTTGAGAACGCAGTTTTCTATTCCTTCATCCCAGAACTTCTCGACCGGAAGATTTCTGACGTTGACGATAAGCGCCGAATCCATCGCGCCGTGTCCGACGATCAGCACGTCCTTTTCCTCTTTTATGAGCGGATATACCCTCTCTTCGAGAAAATCACGTGTCCGCGCCAAAAGGTCTCCTATCGACTCTCCGCCCTGCCCCGGTACGTAATGTGCCGGGTCGCGGAATGCGGCGCATACCGGATGATCATCGGGAAGGAGCGGATACTCGAGTCCCTCATATTCACCGAACGCCATCTCCATGAGCCTGTCGTCATACTCTCTCGGGATATCCCTTCCCTCAAGAAGTATATCCGCAGTCTGCCTCGCCCTAAGGAGCGGTGAGCAGAAGCATATGTCAAAGTGAACGTCTCTGTACCTGTCGGCAGCCTCTGCTGCCATGCGCTCTCCTTCTTCGTTTAGCGGAGTATCGGTACGTCCCTGGATCCTCTTGACCTTATTCCAGTCAGTCTTCCCATGTCTGATCAGATACAGCATTATTCCGCGGTATAGTTGAGCTTGACCGTTATCGTTGCGGTCTTCATTCTCGAAGATGTATTGTATGTTCCGCCCGAGCTGTATTCGTCATCGGCAGAGTTCTTTGCGGTGATCTGGAACACACCGAGGTTGCTCGACACGAGCTTGCCGGGTCTGCAGCCGCTTCCTTCCGCCATAAGATCGATCCTTTCCTTGGCATTCTCCGTTGCAGCCTTGACGAGCTCAAGCTTTAACGAATCAAGATCCTTGTAATAGTATTCCGGGCTGTTTGACGTGAACTCCACACCGTCCTCAATGAGTTCGGTTATATCCCTTGATACTTCCTCAACACCGTCGACATCCTCCGATGATACGGTGACCGTCTGATACAGTTCGTATCCCGCAAACGTATCACCCACATAATTACCTTCGTCATTGTAATTGGAGTTATAGCGTTTTGAGATATCTATCGCCGAAAATATGACATCGTCCTCGGAGATCCCGTAATCCTTAAGGAAATCCCTGATCTTGTCGGCATCCCTGTTAAGGTTCCTGTATGCGTCACCGGTCGTTGATGCGAACGTTGAATACGTTCCGCGCCATACGATAAGGTCTGCCTCAAAATCGACACTCGCAGAACCCGTTGCCGACAGTCCGCCTGTACCGTTCGTCTTATAGGTCACCAGACCCTTTGTGAAGATCATCGTTGCCGCCACGACCGCTACGGCGATCACGAACACACTCGCAAATATCGCTATCGATCTGACGATGTCCGTTGTTTTGTTCTTATCCATTTCCATTCCTTTCCTGCCTTCCCCTTATCCTGAGATTCACCTTATTTACTTCTCTTTTTGCGACGGGCCCGGCGCCTTCTCTTATGCAGTCCCTCGGCCTGTCTGAACCTGTTTATTTCCTCGAATATAGTATTATAATCGCGTTCAAAAAGCAACTCGCATATTTCGGCCTGAACGTCATCGGGATCGATCTTTCCCTCGTCTATCCATGTACCTATCTTCTCAACGACGAATGACTTGCTCTTCTCTTTGTAACGCGGCATCTCGTGATTTTCCTGTATCTTCACAAGCTCCGGTCTCCACAGAAAATCGAGTTTGTTCCTGAATGTCGCATTTTCGTTCTCGGACGGCTCCCGGAGGACGTAAAAATCATACTCGCCGTCGATCATCTCCACGGTGATGACGCCCCAGTGTTCCGGCACGTGTTCGCGTATATGCATCGCATGGCTCGTTCCGACAACGACGATGTTCTTATCGTAGAAGCAGTCGTAATCCTTCACCTGTCTCGCAAGTCTTGCGTAGGTATCCGCATCGCTCTTGATCTCGATACCGAACAGCGCATCATCGGTTATCATTACGGCATCGGCCCTTGATCTTCCGATATTCTTTTCTTCGAGTATCCTTACCTTCCCATACTTCTCCTCGAGGAAGAAGAAAAGCGGTTCGCGGATATCCTTGTCCTTCAGCATTCCCCGTTATTACCCCTTTACAAAACTCTACCTGCACCGGATGATGCAGGTAAAGTCTTAAGTACATATGATGTTGGATCCGCTCGCTCAGCTCTCCGAATCCGCAAGTTTGAAGAAATCGATCGCGGCACTCATGTCCTCGTTGATGTTTCTCATCTCGGCGGTCGAATTCTGTGTATCCGAGCATGCATCCGAAACGGTCTGACACGAAGCGGCAACTTCTTCCGCGGAAGCACCGAGCTCTTCGGATATTGCACCGAGCTCTGTCGTCGCATTTGACAGCTCAACCTTGATCTGGTCAAGTTCTGTCGTCATATGTCTGATCGTATCGATCTCGGCGATGGAAGCCTCAACGGAATCAGACAGCACGTTGAACTTCTCCTGTGCCTGTTCGATATCTGCCTGCTCTTTGCTGATAACATCGAATACCCTGTTTGAAATATCAACCGTACCGTTCGAAAGAGCGATGACGTTCTCGATGATCTGCTTGATCTCCTTGGCTGATTCAGCCGAGGAATCGGCAAGTGTTCTGATCTCATCCGCAACAACCGCAAATCCGCGGCCTGCTTCGCCGGCACGTGCGGCCTCGATCGAAGCGTTAAGTGAGAGCAGGTTCGTCTGTGCGGCGATAGTCTCGATAGCCTGAACAGCGGAACCGATCTCTGCTATTGCCGAGTTGGTCTCGGCGATCTTGTCATTGATGTTCTGCATAGCCTCAACGGATTCGTTTGCACCCGCATATACGCTTCTCATGCAGTCGGTAGCATCGTTGTTCGCATCCTTGATAGTCTGGGAAGCCTGGTAGAGTGTCTCGACATTCTGTGTCAGGCTCTCGATATCTTCACCGAGATCCGCAGCCTTCTCGGCCATCGTCTGTGCGTTCTCGGCAACACTCTGTGATGTTGTCGCAACCTCATTGATGGCTATATTGATCTGCGATACGGACTCAACGTTATTACCTGTCATTCCGTCGACGTTGACGATCGCGTTATTGAGCACGAACGCCGAATCCTTGACGGACTTCATCGAAGTATTGAGTGCGCCCTTAAGTGTCTTGAACGCATTGATGATGCTGACGGTCTCCTTGATATGAGACTTGGCTTTGCAATCAGCCGTTACATCACCGGTACTGAGCTGTTCGAGAGAGTCTGTGATCTG